>SLHZ01000024.1 GCA_007135895.1 Balneolales bacterium
ATTCAGTCCCGGATCTTCGCCAAAAACGTCGTCTCCAACCGGTGCACGGTTCATGACGTCCCACATTGCAGGAGTAGGCTTGGTAACCGTATCACTTCGTAAATCTATCATGATGATTCCTTAGGCTGGTACCGGGTATCCTTCAGAAATGCTTCAATGGTTTGCTCTGCAGTAAGCCGCTTTCTGACTATTTTCGATCCGCCGTCACGCCGAATCAGTATTTCGGCGGGCAGTGCCCTGCGGTTGTAATGGGAGGCCATGGTCATTCCGTAGGCTCCTGCATCGAGAATCGCCAGAAAATCCCCTGTTTTGGTCTCGGGCAGTGTCCGGTCAACAGCCAGGATATCGCCGCTTTCGCAGATATTTCCTGCCACATCATAGGTTTTGCCGGGTTCCGTGATGCGGCTGATATTTGCCACTTCATGATAGGCATCGTATAAAGCCGGTCTGAGTAAATGGTTGAAACCGGTATCGGTGCCCAGAAAAACCTTTCTTCCCTGATCTTTTACGGTATTGACCTGGGTAAGAAGCAAACCGGCCGGACCCACGACCCAGCGGCCTGGTTCGAAGAAAAACCGGATAGCGCCGTTTTTGTTTTTCAGATAGCCCGCAAGACGCTTGCCGGCCAGATCACGAAAATGAAGAAGGTCAAAGTCCTCATCCGGGGGCCGGTAAGGGATGGGCATTCCACCGCCAAAGTTGATAAAGGATATATCATCAAGATGACCTGAAGCTTCCAGCAAGGTGTCTATTTCGGCCAGCAGGTTTTCCGGTTTCTGGATACCGCTTCCGATATGAGCATGAATACCTGAAATTTTTACACTGTGGGACTTTGCAATGCTTTGCGCTTCGGGCAAAAGGTCCATCCGGATTCCGAACTTGCTGTCTTCGTTACCGGTGTCTACCTTGCTGTGATGTCCGTCACTGATATCCGGTTTAATCCGGATGCTGCACTCTGTCTTCGGATAGGATCTGCAATAGGATTCCAGTCTGCCGAGCGATCCGATATTCAATACAACTCCATCCCTGACAGCCCCTGCCATCTCGGAATCGGTCATATTGTTTTCCGTATAGAATATATCGCGTGATTTCGCCCCGATTTTTTTACAGAGAAGCACTTCTTCATAACTGACGGTATCAAAGCCGAACCCCTCTTCTCGAATAATATTGAGAATGTGGGGATTGTCGTTTGCTTTTACGGCATACAGCCAGCTGACCGGCAGGTCTGGAAACAGGCTGCGCAGCGTGCCGCAACGATCGCGGATCACCTGCTCATCGTATACATAGGTGGGAGTGCCCCATTTTTCTGCGATTCGGATCAGTTTATCCGGTTCAGTCAATAGTTTTTTTTGGTTCCGCATTTATCACAATGGTGTCTGTTACAGATTTCGTAATTTATGATACTCATTGACGGCCTGGAGCTCTTCTTACACTCATTTGCTGCCAGCCTCAAACATACACATATTTTCGTGTTTCATGAAATCCGCAGTACGCTTCTTTTTTTTATTTCTTTTTTTCATAATGGCCGTAACGGCTCTGAGCGTCTATCTTACCCGCTCCAGCCTTCTCCCTACCTCTGATTACCGGGTCGTTCTGGACGGTCTGACGGATCCGGTCATGGTGGCAAAAGATGAAACCGGCGTACCTGTAATACGCGCATCCCAACTTCAAGATGCCTTTCGCAGCATGGGATACCTGCATGCCCGTGACCGGCTCTGGCAAATGACACGTTACCAGTTCCAGCTTGAAGCGAACCACGCCGGCAACCTGCATGAAATGATGATCGACACCGACCGGTTCTACATGACGCTTGGTTTTGGCAATAGAGCCAGGGAAGCATATCAAAATCGATCCGATCCGGAAAAAGAGTTGCTTGAGGCTTATGCCGATGGCGTTAATCAATGGGTCAGCAACAACAGTAATCGCCTGCCCGTCGAGTTTACATTGAGTGGAGCAAAACCCGCAGAGTGGAAGCCATGGCACTCTCTGGGAGTCTTGTATCTGTGGGCCTGGCAGTACCACCGGTCGTTTCCCGTAAAAGCCGGACTCGCGAGTATCCAGGATCACACAGAGGCGGGGGTTACCCGGACACTGACCGGTTTGCAGTTCTCACACCAGCATCTCTTCGGCTCCGGAAGCACACCTCTTGATTCTGCATCTTACCGGCATCTGCTCCACGATTTATCGGCCTTTTCGGAACAAACGATGCTTCCGCAAAGCGGAATGCAGCAAATTGGGATGGCTCTTTCCGGATCTGATCCCGAACCTTATGCCCTGCTGAGTTACAACCGGCACTCGCCACTCCTCTTTCCCGACAAAAGATATTTCCTGGCCCTTGATGTCGACGGCATACGTTGTTCGGGTACTACTCTTCCCGGTTTTCCAGGTATGATCTCCGGTGAAAACGGCCATATCGCCTGGGCTGCAGCCCCCCTGCCTCTCGATGACGGAGATTTTTTTACAGGAGAACTGTTCAAGTCCCCGGTGGAAAAACCGGTTGACTGGATTACAGACCCGCTCCTGCATCACCATTTGCATGACCATATTTCGGTAGAACGTCCAATTCTGGTCATGAGAGACGGAAGTGAACGGCAGATCGTTGTGCGAAGATCCGGCAATCGCCCGATTGTTTCCATCAGTGAGTCACACAACCGCTATCTGGCCTATGACTGGGCCGGTTTCCATGCAGATGTCGACCTGACAAGCTGGCTGCGCATTATGCAATCCGAAAATTCCGATGACCTCAGAGGGGCAGCAAGCATCCTGGATTTTCCTTCTGTTGAGTTGCTCTTCAGCGTAAAAGACGGAACAGCCGGTCGATTCAGCGGCGGTCAGACCTTCATCCGGAATCATCCTCTGCGGCTGCGTCGTTTTAATGAGTCTGCCACACTTCAACCCGCCAGCAGGCTGATTCCCGAGGTTATTCGGAAAGACGGAAAACCGGTGTTCTTTTTTGAGGATTCATCCGACAGCCGGCAACAGACCGGATATCTTTCGCTCTTCCTGCCGCCGTGGAAACCTTCGGTCCGGTATCAGGAGCTTCTCCAATCGTATCATGAAAAAGAATACCCGTCGCATTTCACACCATCCGGTCTGCTCCGGGAGGTTGCCCTCGAATGGTCGACCGATACCTATTCACCGTTTGCTGCCGCCCTGACACCGCTGATCGTCACTGAGCTTATGGCAGAGCCGGATTCGACCAGTCAACTGGTTTTGCCCTATCTCCTGAACTGGAACTATCATTACGGCCAAAATGAAACGGCATCCACACTCTTTGAATTTTTCATGATCAAAGCCACCGGAAGACTTTACCGTGCTTGGCTGGACGACAACGTTGCAGATTTACTGCTGCAGTCACCTGAAATGGTCTTGTCCACCATTGAGCAACTGCTGAGACACCCACGCAGATGGCCGGTGACACATCCTCAGACCCGTCAGGACTGGATACGCACCAGCATGACTGACGCTGTTGGTTTTTTGTCTGAATCCTATGGACCCGAACCTCATGAATGGCAATGGGGCCGTATTGCAACCGGTGAATTCAGAACGGTGTTTCCGGATCAGATCCTGGAGCATTACAGGTCGGCTGATCTCGCCAGCCGATACCTTTATCCATCCGGGAAAATGCATTTTCAAGGCTCTTCACACACCCTGAATGCAACGTCGATATCTTTTACCAGACCGTACCGGCCGGCGCAAACCATTACGATGCGGCACTCCGTATCCCTGCAGCCATATCCTGTCAACTATTTCATATTAAGCACCGGCCAGTCTGAAAATATCTTCGCAGAACACTCCGACGACCACCTGGACAAATGGATTAATGGTCGTATGCACGGACCGCTCCGTTATGATGAGCCACACGGGCAGCTCTCCCCCTTCAAGCTTTTTAAATCCGCAGGATCTTCAAGTCCGAAGCGGTGATTGTATGATAAAATAAACACAGAAACAGCAATGACTGATCTTTTTCTCTTGAATGCCTTGCAACGTACCATAACGAAAATTCTGATTATAACAGCATCCCTGTCCATGATGGCTTGTCTGGGTCCATCGTCCGTTACGGATGTTTCCGGGGTAGACCACTACACAAAGCAAGAGATTCCACCTTTTCCCGGAATCGACGATCTCATGGAAAACATGACGCTTCGTGAAAAGATCGCGCAGATGTTCGTAGTTGCCGCCCGAGGTGGTTTTTATACTGAAGAAAACCGCTCCTGGAACAACATGGTGGAAGCGGTTGCCATGCACAAGGTGGGGGGCGTCATGTTTTTCAGCGGAGATATTTATGACCAGGCTGCGGTGACCAACCGCCTCCAGCAACTGGCGGAGATACCCCTGTGGGTCTCACAGGACATGGAATTCGGAGCCGCCATGCGTATCCGACAGGCAACATACCTAACCCCGGCAATGGGTATCGCCGCAACCGGAAATCCGCTTTTTGCTTACCACAAAGGCCGGATAACCGGACTGGAAGCGAAAGCCATGGGCATCCACCAGGTATATGCTCCCGTACTCGATATCAACAACAATCCGCTCAACCCCGTGATAAATATCCGGTCTTTTTCTGAAAATGCGGATACTGTGGCC
>SLHZ01000270.1 GCA_007135895.1 Balneolales bacterium
CTCTGCAATTCCCCGACATTGTCGCCGGAAAGGTAATAGATCTCTTTTTGATCATCACCCATGCGATCCACGTACTGCTTTAACGAAACCAGCGGCGAAGCTTCCTGACCGGCAGATTTAGTCGTATGAAACCGCAACAACTCAATCAAGCGGTCGCGATTTGCAAAATCAGTATTGATACCCGACTTGAATAATGCTCCAAACTCCCGGTAAAATGTCCGGAATTTCTCAGGCTCATCATCAACCCAGGACTCAATCAAGCCCAGAATCTTATTCACCAGAACCCCCCTGATCTTTGCCATTACAGGCGAATGCTGTGTAACTTCACGCGATACATTCAGGGGCAGGTCTTCGCTGTCGACAACCCCCTCTGCAAAACGCAGGTATTCCGGCAAGAGGTCTCTGCAATCATCCTGTACAAAAACCCGGTTTGAATAGAGCTGCAGCGACTTGAACTCCTCCATGCGATAGAAGTCATGCCCTGCTTTTTTCGGAACAAAGAGCATGGCCTTGAAGTTGATCCGGCCTTCCAGGGCCAGGTGCAGGGAGTCCAGAGGCTCTTCCGATTCATTGGTCAGAAACTTGAAAAACTCCGCTTTCTCTTCGTCCGTAACTTCCTGACGGTTTTTGTGCCATATTGCCCCCCTGGAGTTTACTTCCTCGCCGTTTACTTCGATGGTGTAATCAACAAAGTTGGAGTACTTCCGGATAAGCTGCCGGATTCTCTCCGGTGAGGCAAACCCGGCATGCTCCTCCTTAAGACGAAAGGATATGCGTGTCCCGCGTTCCACCCGCGTGCCCGTCTCAATATGATAGGTTCCCTTGCCATCGGACACCCAGCACAAAGACTCACCCTCGGGGTCGGCATGACGCGTCTGAACCGTTATTTCATCCGTAACCATAAAGGACGAATAAAATCCAACGCCAAACTGGCCGATCAGGTTGCCATCCAGTGTACTCTTGTTTTCCTTGAGCTTTCGCAAAAAATCCATGGTGCCGGAGCTGGCCACCGTGCCCAGCCGCTCGGTCAGGTCATCAAAGCCCATACCTGTTCCTGTATCATCAATGGAAAAAAGTTTCTCTTTTTCATCCACTTCGATCCGGATCCGCAGGGGCAATTTTGGCGAATGAACGTTTTCTCCCGTGACTTGCATGAAACGCAGCTTGTTGAGAGCATCGGAAGCATTGGATACCAGCTCCCGGAGAAAAACTTCCGGGTTGGTATACAGGGAATTGACGATCAGATGAAGCAGCTGCTTCATTTCAGCCTTGAATTCGAACTGCTGACGTGTCTTTTTTTCCATGATTCAATGGTATAGTTAAATGATCTTTTGATGAGTATTCATATCAAGCGACCCGGGCAATCTGATCCGTTTTAAGGTTCTGCCTCCCAAAGCACCTCTTGCGTGAGACCCCGAACAGATTGTTCTAAACCGGCTGGAGCCCCTTCAGAAACCAATCATAGTATCCGGATCAGAATATTCGTAATAATCGCCAGCGTCAGGGCTATGCCCACCAGGGTGATTATATGCTTGTACCGGGACATGACAAAGAGATTATGAAAAAGAGACTATAAATACAGACTATGACAGAGACTATGACAGAAAGACTACCAAGATAAGAAAGAGTGACAAATTTATGGAATTATCAACTCCGGTACCCGATCAAATGCCACTTCCTTCGATCGGCCGGTGGATACCAGAAAACCAGAGATCTCTCCCTCCTCATTTCGCTGAAAAACAAGATCCCAGGATCCTGCCCGCCACATATCCGGGGCGTCTTCCCTGATCAACCCGTTGGGCGATAGTCTCCTGTGAAGTTTCAATGTGCCCTGCTCCACTGTAATGGTATAATCAATCTGAAGCTCCTCACTCCGGTAGACCCCCTGATAGGGCAATAAAAATGCTTCAAAGTGCTCTTTCAAAAAAATGCGGGCCATCTCACGGTTGGATCTGCCCGGATTGGCGTCCTCGCGATTGCAGAGGGTTAGCAACGCCAGACCGTGTTCCGGAAAGCGTCGTACATCGGTCCGGAACCCCATAAAACTGCCGGAATGTCCTTGCATCACCTGACCCTGCCATTGGGTAATGTCCAGCCCCATGGCATAGTCAAGTGTATCCCCGTTGATAACCATCTGCCGTGTCATCAACTCCTTGAGCTTTTGAAACTCTGCAACACGCTCTTCTTCAAGCGCAAGTGCCGAATAGCCGCCACTCCACAAAGCTTCCCACCTTGCCCAGTCGCGAACCGTGGAGTAAAGTCCGCCCGGACCCACTCCCTGAAAATTGCTCAGATAGGTTTGTCGAAAGACCGGTTCCGGCAGAGTGGAATCATCCGTTTCGGGATCCACATCAGAAAACAGCGGCTCTTCCGAAAGACCCCGGGCGGGAGCATAACTGATGACCCGGTTGGGTATGATGCGATGGCGATCATCATGAAAATGCGAGGCGCTCATCCCCAAAGGACCAAGAATTTCGTTGTCCACAAACACCGAAAAGTCGTCGCCAGAAACAGTCTCCACCAGTTTGGCCAGGGTGGTATAGCCGCTATTGGTATAGCTGTAGCGCTGTCCCGGGAGGTGTTTCAGCGACTCTCCGTTGAAGAAGACCGACATATAGTCGTCGATACTCATAACATCACTTAATGAAATACCGGCGATAGCCATCAGATCATAGATATCGGGCAGCCCGGAAGTATGGTTGAACAGATGGCTCACCGTGATCCCCTCCGCCCATTCAGGCCAGCCATCGATATATTCGGAAACCGGCTTATCGAGATCCAGTTTGCCGCGAACTACCAGCAGGCCCGCTGCGGCAGCCGTGACCTGTTTGGAAACCGAAGCCATATAAAAGCGGGAAGAGTCGCTCAGAGGAATTCCGTGGTCCAGGTTGGCCATGCCATAGGCTCCACTTAAAACCAGCTCGCCCTCCTGATATACGCCGGCGACGCAGCCCGGAGCGTCAGGCCGGATGTAATTCCGGAATAATTGCTCCATGTCCGGAGAGTATTTTTGCCAGGCTGATCCGGGATGCACGGAGGCAGCAACGGATGAGCCGACCGTTGCCGGCGATACTTTGGAAGAAGCAGGATTTTGAGAATTACCGTGAAGCTTCTCCGGAGAAACGGCCTGACCTGTTTCGGCAGAGCACGACAGCGCCGATGAAGCGAGTATCATAAAAGCCAGCGGATAAAAGCGACGAAGGTTTAATGAAATTTTCATTGTCTGTGTCAAATTTGGATCAGGGTTTTCTGATGATTTCAATATTGATGGCTGGAGATTTATGGCTGGAGCAAAAAAGTAAGCGGACCTGTCCGCGGAGCCTCGATGGTCAGACGGTTGATTTTTTCCTGATCGTCTCGATGAAAACGCAGATCCCACGAGCCGGCCCTGAAGCGGTCATCAGACTGCCAAAGCAGTCGTGTTGGCTCCTGTTCTGTGGCATCAGGGTCCGGTTTCAGCCTTTTCAGATAAAGATCACCGTCATCCAGGATGATTTCAAAACGGGCGTCAAAGCCCTCATGAGCATAAACACCGGCAAACTCCTTGAATTTGGCTGAAAAAACATCTCTCAGATACAGATCACTGACCTGGCGGGTGTAGACAGCCGGGCTGATGTTGCTCATGTTGCAAAATACGATCACCGCAAAATCATAGGCCGGAAATCGCATGTAGTGCGTTCGGAATCCCATGTAACTGCCTCCGTGTCCGACTGTTGTCAATCCGCGGTAACGGCCCAGCCGCAAGCCGCCGGCATAATTGATCGAGTCCCTGCGATGAGTATATCCGGGGCGTGTCATCTTTTCTGTAAAATCCTGAAGGTTGGACCGGTTTTCAATAAAATTGGCTTCCCACTTTGCAAAGTCCCGGATTGTGGTAAACAATCCGCGGGCCCCCACGCGATCCAGATTGCCACGATAGAACTGACCGGGCCCGTAAGGTCTTGGCCGGTAGCTGATCACCCGGCCGGGGACAATCATTTCCGTATCATCATGCCAATGCGTTTCCGACATGCCCATTGGCCGGAAAAAGTGTTTATCCGAGTATTCCCGCAATGTCATCCCCGTCAGGTTATGGGTGAGTACCGACATCAGGAAATACCCGGTGTTGTTATAAATATGCTGGCTTCCCGGATTGAAGTTCAATCGTTGCTGGCGCGAGACGATATCCATGACCTGCTCCGCGGTAGCGGTATTGTCCAACCCGATATCTGCCATCAAAAGCAGATCAAACAGGTCACGCAACCCGGAGGTATGATGGATGATCTGACGTGCCGTGATGGGCTTCTCGAACACCGGAAGCTCAGGTATGTAGGTCCGCAAATCCTCGTCCAGATCCAGCAGGCCCTCCTGTTCCATCATGAACAGGGCGGCCACGGCAAACTGTTTGGAAATAGAGGCGATCATGAAACGAGAATCCGGACCTATGGGAATACCATAGTCGAGATTGGCAACTCCGTACCCCTCAGAAAAAATGAGTTCGCCCCGGTAACACACCCCTACAGCACAACCAGGGGTATCAGGCCGGTTATAGGTAAAAAACAGACTGTCCAGATCGGTTGCCGAAAC
>SLHZ01000169.1 GCA_007135895.1 Balneolales bacterium
CATCGGCATCCCGCACGCACTCTTCCGTAAATAAATCGGACGATGAGACCTCTGATGCCGGAAATGGGTATGGATCAACCGGTGATGAGAGCCCGCATTTCGGAAACGGCTCGGGTGACGACTCCGGTCCGCCTGAGGATCCGGGACCACCTCCTGCTTTCGGTGGTGGGGATGACGGCAATTATCGTCATGGAGTTTCCTGGTCTCAGATTTTCAAAGGTTTTGGGTACTTTGTGCTGGCCATGCTTGTTCTGGGAAGCATCTTTTTTATCTATCTTCTCCAGGGGCTGCCCTCACTTGAAGAGCTCGAAAACCCCCGAACTGACGTTGCTTCTTTTGTGATGAGTCGTGACGGAGAAGTCTTAGACACCTATTTTACCGAAAACCGGACGTCTGTTCGCTATGAGGAAATTTCCTCACATGTTATCGACGCATTGATTGCCACAGAAGATCACCGTTTTTACCGGCATTGGGGCATTGATATGTACCGGACACTGGCGATACCCTACCATCTAATGCGCGGCAACCCGCAAGGCGGATCCACAATCTCCCAACAGCTGGCCAGAAACCTCTACCGGAGTATCGGCCGGGAAGTCAGTGTCACCCGCAAGCTTCGTGAAATGATTACGGCTATCCAGATCGAGCAAAACTATACAAAGCAGGAGATACTGGAGATGTACCTCAATACCGTCGAGTTCAGCAACAGCACTTTCGGGATTGAATCGGCGGCATACACGCACTTTAACAAACCGGCCAGTGATCTGTCGGTCAGCGAGGCGGCGACTTTGATCGGGACACTCCAGGCCGTATCGGCGCTGAATCCGCGTACCCGGCCGGAACGTTCCATGAGACGACGCAACGTGGTGCTCTCGCAGATGATGCGACACGGTTTCATCACTGAATACGAGTTCCAGCTTCTGAGGCAGGAACCTATCGTCCTGGACTACAATCCTCCTTTCCGTGCCGGTCGCGAAAGCCGGTATTTCGGCCAGTTTGTGCGACAGCAGGTCCAGACCTGGGCCGCCGAAAATGGTTATGATCTCTATCGTGACGGACTCCTTATTCATACCACCATTGACTCCCGCATGCAGCGCTATGCCGAGGAAGCTCTTAAAGTACAGCTGGAGCGACATCAACGGGCCTTTGAGGAAGAATGGACCAGCCCCAACAGTCAAGAGCACATGGATCTGCTCTGGAAAGAGTATCCCGGATTCCTTGACAGTTTTCTCTCGGAAACCGAAACCTTTCATCTTTACCGCCAGGATAACAGGGGTACCCGGGAAGAGATTCTGGAAATACTCAGAGAGAACGAGGCATTTGTCGATTCGGTCAAACGAGTTCGCACCCGTCTTGAAGCCGGTTTTGTGGCGATAGATCCGTCCAATGGCAATATACTGGCCTGGGTTGGCGGATCGGATTACAGCACGATTCAGCGCGACAACGTGCACCAGCTGCGCCGTCAGACTGGCTCCACTTTCAAACCGTTTGTCTATGCCGTTGCCATTGACAACGGCTACCGGCCCTACCACCGCTTCTCAAAATACCCGGTCAACTTTTTCGATTCCAGCGGCGATCGCTGGTCTCCCCGTGATCCGGTGATTCCCAGCGGTCCGGAGATGATGACATTGCGTGAAGGTATTGGTCGCAGCCTCAACAACGTGACCGTAAGGCTTCTTCCGGAACTCGCCGGCGCCCCGGGTACCAACCGTCTGGAAGACCTGCGTCCTGCCGGTCAGAAAATTGCCGAGTTCGCCCGCAATATGGGCATCAATCGCTCCCCCCTTACTACATTGCCCTCCATAGCTCTGGGAACCGCCGAAGCCAGTCTGCTCGAGCTTACGAGCGCCTACACCACTTTTGCAAATATGGGGGTGCACATTGAACCCTACGGGGTCACGCGTATTGAAGACAGTGAAGGCAATATTCTGCAGGAGTTTCGCTCGGAACAGCAAAGAGAAGTCATCAGTCCTGAAACGGCCTATATCATGATTGACATGATGCGCGGTGTCATCCGGGGAGGACAGGGATGGGTAGGCACCGGGAACCGGCTTAACTGGATGTTCAATATACGACAGGATATTGCCGGTAAAACCGGCACCACCCAGAACAGTGCCGACAACTGGTTCGTGGCCATGATGCCCCATGTCGTGGCAGGCGCATGGGTTGGAGGGGAAGATCGCCGGATTCGTTTTCCACGCAACACCCAGGTCGGACAGGGAGCACGAACGGCACTGCCCATAGTGGGCCAGTTCATCCACAGCTGTGCCAATGACCCCAATGTACCCTGGAGCCGGGATGCTTTTCAGCCGCCATACGGTTTCGTGATGGAACAGCCAGCGGAGAGTCCGGATGACACACCGTCCAGACCAAGCCGCATCAGCTGGTAGTTTTTTCTGATAGGGACTCCGACTCTTGAATCAGGATTTCAGGAGCGGGCCACGGCTATGCGGTTCATGACGAGATAGTGTTCTCTCTCGGCCTGTTCACGTTCGGGTGAATCCAGAAGCAACTTCTTTATTTTTTTCTCGAGCTGCTGCTTTTTTTCCTCCTCTGCCTTCAGATCGATCTCGTCGGAGCGGAGCGCTTCTTCGGCCATTACTGTTATCACATTGTCATTGATTTCCGCAAACCCACCTGTTACGGCATAGCTATGGATCTTTTCGCGGGTTTTGATGACCATTTTCCCGGTTTCAAGAAGTGAAACCAGGCGATCGTGATCCTTCAGTACCTCAAAGCTGCCCTTCACGCCGGGCATCTTGAGGCCCTCAACGTCCCCTTCAAAGACAAGTCCATTCGGTGTGAGGATACTCGCTTTCATCGGATCAGGCCTCGGTTTCTTCCTTAAGCATTTTCTCACCCCTTTCAATGGCCTCTTCGATGCCGCCTACCATGAAAAAGGCATTTTCGGGCAGATGGTCAAGTTCACCGTCGACAATCATCCGGAATCCTTTTATGGTTTCTTCAATCTTGACGAACTTGCCATCCAGTCCGGTAAACTGTGAGGCAACGAAAAACGGCTGGCTCAAGAAACGCTGGACACGCCGTGCGCGGGCTACTGTCAGCTTGTCCTCGTCGGAAAGCTCGTCCATTCCCAGGATGGCGATGATATCCTGCAACTCCTTGTAGCGTTGCAGCAACTCCTTTACATTCTGAGCGGACTGATAGTGGTCATCTCCAATAACCCTGGGATCCAGTATTCTTGAAGTTGAATCCAGGGGGTCTACGGCCGGGTAGATACCCAGAGATGCAATCTGTCTGGAGAGAACGGTTGTGGCATCCAGGTGGGAGAAGGTCGTGGCAGGCGCCGGGTCCGTCAGGTCATCAGCGGGCACGTAAATAGCCTGCACAGATGTGATGGAGCCGTCTTTGGTTGAAGTAATACGCTCCTGCAGGTCACCCATCTCAGAGGCGAGCGTCGGCTGGTAGCCCACCGCGGAAGGCATCCGTCCCAACAGGGCCGATACTTCGGAACCGGCCTGGGTAAACCGGAAGATGTTGTCAACGAAAAGAAGGATATCCTTGCTCACCTTATCCCTGAAATATTCCGCAACGGTCAGACCCGAAAGAGCGACGCGGGCCCGGGCTCCGGGTGGCTCGTTCATTTGGCCGAAAACCAGTGTGGCCTGTGATTTCATGAGGGCCTCTTTGTCAACCTTCTTGAGGTTCCAGTTGCCGGTTTCCTCAAATTCCTTCTTGAACTCTTCTCCATAGTCAATGACACCGGATTCAATAAATTCCCTGAGGAGGTCGTTTCCCTCACGGGTCCGCTCTCCTACTCCGGCAAAGACCGACAAGCCCCCGTGCTGCTTGGCAATATTGTTTATGAGTTCCTGTATGATAACGGTCTTGCCTACTCCCGCTCCTCCGAAAAGACCGATTTTTCCCCCTTTGGCATAGGGACATAGCAGATCAATTACCTTGATGCCGGTCTCAAGCATTTCGGTAGAGGTGGTGAGGTCTTCAAAATGAGGCGCAGGACGATGGATGGGATAGCGGTCTTTACCCGCCGGCTGTGATATCCCGTCAATGGCGTCACCGATGATATTGAACAGTCTTCCGCGGATATCCTCACCCACAGGCATGGATATGGGTTTGCCCAGATCCTCAACGGGTGTTTCCCTGACCAGTCCGTCGGTTGAGTCCATGGCCACCGTGCGAACCCTGTTTTCTCCCAGGTGCTGGGCCACCTCGAGAATGAGGTCGACCCCTCCTTCACGTTCCACCTTAAGGGCGTTCAAAATGGCTGGCAAGTGCCCTTCCGGAAAATCAACATCAACGACAGGGCCGATAATTTGTGCTATACTCCCTTTTTTCATCACCAATATTATTTTTAGAGATTGCGAATATCTGAAACAGGAACGACTATGTGAAGCAGGTCCGGTATTTTGTGTCATGTCCAGTTAAAAAAGTACGGAAAAAAAATACGGACATAATCGGAACAAAATTACCAAATACCGGAGCAAAATAAAAAACAAGATTTGCAGCGATGCACTTCCCGGCAGACTTGCCATCCGGATTACATATTCAGGGTTACCTCTTACCAAAAAAATCCGTACTTTTTTTA
>SLHZ01000252.1 GCA_007135895.1 Balneolales bacterium
AGGTGTATTGCTTCTTCCGGGCGAAAGGCAAACAGCCCGGGGTTGCGGGCATGCCGGACAAATGTCGCCAAATCCGGTAAAGGCAGTTCACCGGAGAAATTTGTGATCATAAAATCCAATCCGGATGGATTCCATCTGCCGGTTTGTTTTGTGACAGCCTCGGCTTTAACCACAAAAAAGAGAAACAGAAGAAGTATGAGGTAGAGGAATCTCATCCGTTTTCAAACTATGGTATGTATCGCCTCTGACGGCGGCCATGCTATTTCTGACACTAATCATCGCGGCCAGCCGTCGCTGCCGACAGACCGGGTGCCGGTCGACGAAGATGCCTAACGGCCGTGACACTGCTTGTATTTTTTTCCGGAGCCACACGGACACGGGTCATTACGCCCCACTTTGTCATCGACCACCACCGGTTGTCTTTTGGCCTGTCCCTCACGACCCGCTGCTGCACCGGCCTTTTGGGCAGCCGTGCCTTCCTGCTGTCCGCCAAAACGCAATCCCATATTTTCCGCCGAGTCGTGCTGCGTACGGATCTTGTCCAGGTCAACCCGGGCCTTTGCAGGCTGCCGGGCCTGTTGCAGCTGGCTCGGATCACCGGTAACCTCGGGGACGGCACGCCAGACGAGTGAAACCACGTCATTGTTAATGTCCTCGAGCAGCTGGGTAAACATGTTAAAGGCTTCTCTTTTGTATTCAAGCAGCGGGTCTTTCTGACCGAATGCCCTCAGACCGATGCCCTCTTTGACCGAATCGAGTTCGCGAAGGTGTTCCATCCACTTGTCATCGATTATCGACAACACGGCCGCCCGTTCCAGGGCCCGAATCACCTCTCGCCCCTCGTTCTTCATGGCGGACTCGATATGGACCACCACCCGCATCCGGCGCATACCGTCGGTGAAAAGGATCTGAACATTGGTGGGTTTGTTTTCTGCCTTGCTCTCTCCAATTTTCCGGATCACGTTGTAGAAGGGTGTGGAAAGCCGCTCTTCTTTCTGCTGGTATGTTCGCACTGCTTCCCGGAAAATCAGGTCAATGACACCGTCTTCACCAAGAGACGACCATCTTTCGCGGTCCATCTCCACATCAACGGCCAGTTGACGCAGAACCCGTTCACGGATCGCGTCATAATTACCATCCCGGAAATACTCACCGACCAAAGCGGAAATCATGTCTTCGAGCATGTTCAGGAGCATGCTGGAGAGTCCCTCACCCAACAAAGCCTTGCGGCGATACCCGTAAACGACATTGCGCTGGTTGTTGAGTACGTCATCATACTCCAGCTGCCGTTTACGTATGCTGAAGTTGTTCTGCTCCACCTTTTTCTGAGCCCGTTCCAGGGACTTGGACACCCAGGGGTGCTGGATTACCTCTCCCTCTTCAAACTTGAGGCGTTCCATTACATTGGCGACTCGCTCCGAACCGAAAAGACGCATCAGGTCGTCTTCCAGTGATACGTAAAACTGCGATTCTCCAGGGTCTCCCTGTCGGCCCGACCGCCCCCTGAGCTGCAGGTCGATCCGGCGTGATTCATGGCGCTCGGTCCCGAGGATGGCAAGTCCCCCACACTCTCTGACACCCGGCCCAAGCTTGATATCGGTTCCGCGTCCGGCCATATTGGTAGCAATGGTCACCGCCCCCTGCTGTCCGGCTTCCCTGACAATTTCACTTTCACGCTGATGCTGCTTGGCATTGAGAACATTATGTCTCACGCCGGCCCGTTTCAACATCCTGCTCACCGTCTCGGATACTTCCACGCTGGTGGTACCGACCAGTACCGGCTGTCCTTTTTTGTTGTATTCTCCAATCCGTTCAATAACGGCGTTGAACCGCTCCCTCTTCGTACGAAATACCAGATCTTCGTGATCCTTGCGCTGCACAGGCACATTGGTGGGGATCTCTATGACCTCCAGTTTATAGATTTCGAAGAACTCGCCTTCTTCCGTGATGGCCGTTCCGGTCATACCGGCCAGCTTGTGATACATCCGGAAATAGTTCTGCAGCGTGATGGTGGCATAGGTCTGTGTGGCCGCCTCTACCCGTACGTTCTCCTTGGCCTCAATCGCCTGGTGCAAACCATCCGAGTAGCGCCGGCCGGTCAGTACCCGCCCGGTATGCTCATCAACAATCTGGACCTTGCCATCGGTCACAATATATTCGTCATCTTTTTCGAACAGTGTATAGGCCTTCAGAAGCTGGTTGACCGAGTGGATGCGCTCGCTGCGCTCAGAAAAGTCACGATAAAGCCCGGCCATCCGGTCTGCCCGCTCTTTCTTCATCTCTTCCCTGACTTTGCTTATCTGCTTTTCCTTGTACTCGTCGCTAAAGTCCGGGTTATTTTCAATCCCGGCAATGTGCTCCTGCAATTTTTTTTCCACCTCTTCTTCAATGATGGAAGTCTCCGTACCCATATCAGGAATGACAAAAAAGTTCTTGTCCTTTGTCGACGGAGTGATCAGCTCCCGGCCCATCTCGGTGAGCTCGATGGTGTTCTGCTTCATGTCAACGGCGTAATACATCGCCTCATCGACAAAAGGCATATTTTTTCCCTGATCCTGCAAGTAGAAGTACTCGGTCTGCTGGGTGAGCTTCTGCAGCGAAGGCTCCTGCATCATCTTCAGAAACTTGTTGCTCTTGGGGAAACCACGCCTCGCGCGGAACAGCGCAAGACCGGCCGCCTGCTCATCCCCTTTCTTCAAGTTCTCCTCGGCTTCCATCAGGAAGCGGGCGATCAGCTTTTTCTGCGCATCCACCAGTCGCTGTATCTTCGGCTTGAGTTCGGTGTACTTCTGATTCTGACCATCCTGCTGAGGCACCGGTCCGGAAATGATAAGCGGAGTACGGGCTTCGTCAATTAGGACCGAGTCAACCTCGTCGACAATGGTGAAGTGATGCCCGCGCTGAACCAGCTGGTCCTTGTTAATCACCATGTTGTCCCGCAAATAGTCAAAACCGAATTCATTGTTCGTGCCATAGGTGATGTCTGCACGATAGGCATTGCGCCGGGCTTCGCTGTTGGGCTCATAACGGTCCACACAATCGACCCGTAATCCGTGGAAATTGAAAATCGGCTCATTCCATTCGGCATCCCGCTGGGCCAGATAAGAGTTCACCGTCACCACGTGGACGCCGCGTTCCGCCAGGGCATTCAGATAGCAGGGGAAGATGGCGACCAGTGTTTTGCCCTCACCGGTTTTCATTTCGGCAATCTTGCCCTGGTGCAAGACAACGGCTCCGATAAGCTGCACATCATAGGGAACCATATCCCATGTAATCTCATTACCGGCCACTTTCCAGTTTTTTCCGACAAACCGGCGGCAGGTCTCTTTGAGAACGGCAAAAGCCTCGGGCAGCAGCTCATCCAGTACCTCTTCTGCTATGGCGAGCCACTCTTTATCCAGCTCCTCAAGTTCGGACTCCAGTTCATTGCGGCGGAGGAACTCCTCCTCGTCACCGGTATGAATAGTCTCCAGCTCATCTTTGAGCCGGTCAATCTGGACCTGCGTCTCTTTGGTCGCTTCACGGATCTGCTCTTTGAAATAGGTCGTCCTGCCTTTGAGCTCGTCATCCGACAGACCCTTCATCTGATCGCCAAAAGAGAGGATCCGGTCAACAACAGGTTGAATCTTTTTGATGTCCCGCTCACTTTTGGAGCCCATTATCTTGGAAATTCCGGCAAAAATTTTATCTAACATAACCGCTGGCGGTCTTTAAAAATGGGTGAATATCGATGTCTCCGACCTGTCCGGTGCAACAGTCCGGCGCAATAGTCCGGTGCAACAGGTAAAAGTACGGCTAAAAGTATGAGCATTCAACTTGAGGATAAAGCCGGACATGGAACCCGGGTGGATAGTCTGTGCTTCGGAGTCATGCAGGAATCGCGCTAAAAAATAGCGGGCCGTGCTTTTTTCACTACAAACGGACAGAAATTGGACTGAATACGTTTATAAATACATTTCAGATTTCCATTTCAGATTTCAGTTCTATTTTTGAAAAAAAACTTGTATTTTTTACGTCTTTGCAGAATCAGGAAAACTAATTTGACAGTTACAGATGAAACGTACATACCAACCCAGCCGGCGCAGCAGGAAAAACACCCACGGTTTCCGTTCCCGCATGGAAAGTGCCAACGGTCGGAAAGTATTGCAGCGACGCAGGGCAAAAGGACGGGCCCGCCTTACGGTCAGTGATGAAACATTCCGCAAATAGTGAGCGGAACCGGATATTGCCACGCACCCGCATTCTGAAAAATCAGAATGCCATTCAGCAGCTGTTCCGGGAGGGAGGGATTCGCAGACAACCCCATATCGACCTGCGCTATTTGCTGTACCCCGGAAAGAGCCCGCATTGCCTCACCGGTTTTGTTGCCGGTAAACGTATGGGAAAAGCACACCAGCGAAACCAGATGAAACGCCGCATGAGGGAGGCCTTCCGCTTGCAGCAAGATCTGATTCGTGACCCCGCAACATCCTGCCAAACCGGTTTTGAAGGGATCTTCATTGCAAAGAAAGCGGGAGTCCCCTTTGTCGTTGTCAGGGATGAATGCCGGCGGCTCCTGAATGCTGTGGCAGATGAAATTGAAAAGAGTCGTCTCCAAACAAAAGACCAGGAATCGCATTAAGTCTGATGAAATGTCCATGACCGCCGACCGGACACACAGAAGCATGATTATAATCGTCATGGACACTCCATCTGACCTTATGAATTTGAGTTTATGAACAGATGAAACACCTCTTTATCGGTCTGGTAAGGGCATACCAATTCTTCATCTCCCCTTTTTTTCCCACAAGCTGCCGGTATTATCCGACATGCAGCCAGTATGCCATTGATGCGTTTCAAACCCAGCCGGTTATCAAGGCTTTTGGACTTGCAGCCTGGCGCATCCTCCGCTGCAATCCTTTCAGCTCCGGTGGTGCAGACCCCGTTCCGGGCACTACCACCGTTCCTGACTACGAAAGGGATTGCTCCTGCCAGACAAATCATGTCGAAAATCACAAAAAGGAATCGTATACTTAGCCATTCCGGGAAATCACTCCCGGTTCCTCTTTCCCATCAACCGACTTAACAAATACTGTTTTGGATCGTAACTCCATTATCGGATTTATCCTCATCTTCCTTCTGATGATAGGGTGGATGTATTATACGATGCCCTCCCAGGAAGAAATCGAACGACAGCGCCAGGAACGCGCAGAACGTGAAGCTGTTCCCGAAGAACCAGAAGAACCCATAGTCCGAAGAGGTATCGAAAGCCGTCCCGAATTACGGGACCCCGGACACGAACCGACTTCTCTCGGTATATTCGCCCACCCCTCCTATGAAGATACGGTGTCCATATGGGTCGAAACACCGAAGTATCGGACCCGCTTCACCAACCTGGGAGGCGGCCCGGCAAGTTTTCACCTGAAAGAACACAACCACTGGCAGGGAGGACTGGTACAACTAATCTCCGACA
Organism: Balneolales bacterium; assembly: GCA_007135895.1. Lineage (GTDB taxonomy): Bacteria > Bacteroidota > Rhodothermia > Balneolales > Natronogracilivirgulaceae > SLHZ01. Next base: position 5,453 of record SLHZ01000252.1, read on the forward strand.
CCACACGCTCGGCCTATTCCCTGGAGTTTCTTTCTACGGAAAACTTCAATATCGAAACCGACCAGCTTCTCTTTCGGCCTGTCTCCCATCCGGACGCCATTCGGCTGGACGAAGGCGAAACAGCGTCCCTCCAATACGAACTCGTCCTGGAAGATGAATCCAGCATCTTCTTTACCTACGAGTTTCTCGGTGGCTCCTATCAGATCATGCTGAATGTTGCTTTTGAAGGAGCCGGTGTACATGTAAGCGGCCGCAGCTTCGAGCTGGCCTGGAAACCCGCCATCCCTCCAACGGAGCGCGACATTGCCTCGGAAGCTCAGTATACGGCGGCCTACAGTTATGCCGGAGGCATCCTGGAGCGATTCCAGCCCTCAAATGCCGGATATCACGAATCCATCATTACCGGAAATGTGACCTGGGTGGGCAGCAAATCCAAGTTCTTTACGCAGATCATGAAGGCCAGGGAAACCACCGATGGCGCCATATTGAGCGCCGTTCTCTGGGATGATCCCGACAACGGGATTACCTACCATGACTTCAATACCGCTCTCAGAACCCGGATTTCCCCCACAGCAGCCTTCAACTATCAGCTCTATCTCGGTCCGCTGCAATACCGCTACCTCAGGGAGTTTGATCCGGCAGCCTACAACATGGTCGATACCGGATTCCGATTTATTAAATGGTTCTCGGATCCTTTCGTCAAATTCGTGATTCTTCCCTTCTTCGGTTTTGTGGGAGGCGTGACAGGCAATATGGGTATAACCATCATACTTTTTGCCGTCCTGATCAAAATTGTTCTTTATCCGCTTACCAAGAAAAGCTTTGAAAGCATGGCCGCCATGAAAGAACTGGCTCCTGAAATTGAAGCAATCAAGGAGAAGTACAAGGGCGATCAGCAAAAGCAGAACATGGCAACGGCCAACCTCTTCAAGAAGGCGAAGGTTAATCCATTGGGCAGCTGTCTGCCCAACCTGCTCCAGATACCGGTGCTCATTACATTCTGGCGTTTTTTCCAGAATGCCATTGAAGTCCGCCAGGAATCTTTTCTGTGGGCCAGGGACCTGTCGGCTCCCGATATTCTGGTGGAGCTGCCCTTTACCATCCCGCTTATGGGAAGCCACATCGCCGGTTTCGTTTTGCTGATGACCGCCTCGATGTTTGTTCAGATGAAGGTATCCGGCCAGGGAAGCGCCACCTCCAATCCAACACTCAAGATGATGCAGTATGTCCTGCCGGTCATGCTTCTTGTGATCTTTAACCGGCTTTCATCGGGACTGAGTTTGTACTACCTCATCTATAACGCGCTCTCCATTGTACAGCAGATGATGATCAATAAAAAAATGGATCACATGAAGCTGATGGAAAGTGTCGACAAAAAGAAAGCCAAAGAAATGCGGCGAAAACAAATGCTGGAGGAGAAGAAGGCCAAACAGGAAGAAAGAAAAGCCCGTAAACAGAAGTAATTCTCATGATAAGTTCCCGAACCCGTCACAACCGCCAATACCCGGCCGTCTTGTGCCTTTTCCTGCCTGTGTTCCTGATCGCTTCCGTTAGTGTCCAGGCCCGGATTCTGGAGGACACCACGGGGACCAGTCTGACTCAACCGGACCCGGATGGTCCGCCTCTCAGCATCATCATCCCTGCCAGTGATACCGTCTCGGTCACCACCGCAAGATATCGTATCGCCGGAAACACGGATCCACAGGCTCAGGTGTTCCTCAACGACAAAGAACTAACGGTGTATCCCAGCGGTGCTTTTGTCGGATTGCTGGATATACCACCGGGGGAATATACGGCGGTGATTCGAGCCGTAGACCGTGAAGGGGCGAGCCGTGATCAGGCCTTCCATTTCCTACGTACCCTGCCGGCCTCCCCCCCGGCCGCCACGACCGAAATCACCCGGACGCAGCCTGATCAGGATATCCGCTGGCCCCGCGTTGCCGAGGTCCAGAGCCGGCGGGCTTTTCTCTATGCCGGATCCGGCACCGACCGACTGGGCGGGGCAAGACTGGGCTTTCTTGTCAAAGGGGTGCGCCTCGAAGTAGTGGGCCGTGAAGGAGCAAACTACAGGGTCAGACTATCCGATCAGCTGGAAGCACAAATACCGGCACGCTTCACCCGGCTCCTGCCGGAAGAGACTCCGCTGCCCCGCTCCCTGACGGGTTCAATATCCGTCACAGGACATGAAGAGCACGACCTGGTGGTGCTCTCCCTCTCCGAGCGGCTCCCCTATCTGACTCGCATGCGAACCGACCCGGCCCTGCTTGAAATTGACCTGTTTGGAGCCGTCTCCAACACCAACTGGATTACCCACCGCGAAACAGCCAGCGGCATCCAAAGTGTGGACTGGGAACAACTGGCCTCAGACCACTTCCGCCTCCGCATTCGCCTCAACCATGAGATGCACTGGGGATACTATTCGGGATACGGTACCGGATCCGCACTGCGAATACTGGTGCGAAGACCACCGGTGATCCGGGATGAATCCCGGCCGCTTCAAGACAAACTCATTGCCATTGATGCCGGACACGGTGGTCAAAGCCGGGGCGCTCTCGGAGCTACCGGCACCATGGAAAAAGAGGTGGTCCTGGCCATTTCAAAAAAACTGAAGAAAATTCTGGAAGATCAGGGAGCCGCGGTTTTCATGACCAGGGAAACAGACGTTCCGCTTTTCATGCTGACCCGCAGCGAAATGATTGTCGCCTCGGGCGCCCACGCCATGGTCAGTATCCATGCCAATTCCATCGGATATGCCAGCGATCCCGATGCCATCCGGGGAACCAGTTCTTATTACCGGCATGTTGCTTTTCAACCCCTTTCGGCGATCGTACATAGCCATATGAGAAAACTGTCGCTGGATGATTTCGGAGTAATCGGCAGTTTCAATTTTACGCTCAACGCCCTGACAGAGATGCCCAACACCCTGGTAGAAACAGCTTTCATATCACATCCCGAAGATGAAATGATGCTGATCAATCCCGTTTATCAACAAAAAATGGCGGAAAAAATCGCCAGGGGACTGGCTGACTTTTTTCTTAAATACGGACAAAGCGAACCCGGGACTGCCCAGGATTTGCCACTTACCGGAACGGCGGCCGCAACTTACTGATCTTGCTTTTCCTCGTCCACGGCCTTTCCAAATGAAGGAAACTTACCCGAAAAGAACTGGGCTTCTGTCTCTTCACGCGTTTTGACCCTGCCGAGCAAATAACCGTAAGGCTGCAAGGCTTCCACTTCATCAAATACTTCCTTAAGCATCGCCAGGGCCGGAATGAACAGAATCATACCGGCCAGACCCCAAATCTGTCCGCCGACAAAGATCGCCAGAAGGGTCACCAGTGGATTCAGGCTGACTTTATTGCCGACGATCAGTGGCCGGAAAAGGTTGCTCTCAAACAACTGAATCACATAAAAGGTGATCAGAACCGCAAAGGGCGGCCACAGGGAATCCATGGTCAGCAGCGCGTAGACAATCGGGAGGATGGAACCAATGATCGGACCCAGAAACGGGATGACATTAAGCAAAGCGGCAAAAACGCCAAATAGTAATGGATGACCCACGCCGATGATCAATAGAGCGGCACTGTTGAGAACGGCCAGAATACATATCACAATGAACATGCCACTGATATAGTTCTGGACCACCGACTGGATTTTGTCAAGCAAATTCTCCGCTTTTTTGTTCCGCTCGCCACGAGCATAGGCCATCAGGAAAAAGTCCCGGAAAAAATCCCGGTACAGTAAAAGCAGAAAGACGTAAATCGGAATGAGAAAAAACATGGTGAGCGTCGTAGCCGCTGTCATGGCCCCGCGCGTCAGGGTCTCGGCATTATCCCGCAAAAAAGAGATAATGGCATCTTCGGCAGATTCGAGCTGAGCATCCGGCTCAACATTCAGATAGACGTGAAAAAAACCGGAAAACTGATCAAACAGCTCATTAATCCGCCTCTCAATCATAGTGATGTCCTGCGCCAGGTTGACGACCTGGTTATAGAAGAAAAATATGATTCCGGACAATACGGTGATACCTATCAGGACACTGAAAAGTGATGAAAAGATGCGATAAAGACCATATTTCTCCAGTAAAGACGATAATGGCGTAAGCAGAATGGAGAAAAAAACGGCAAAAAGAAACGGTATGAGAATGGAGCTGGCCTGAATCAGGACAAATACCAGCAGTGTTAATCCGGCCAGGACAACCGTCAGATTAAAAAACCAGGGATTTTCAGCACTCTTCAGCAAGGGATACTCCTGATTATTATCAAGCTACTTTTCTTTTTGACACTTTTTTTATACTCCTGATCGATGGTAAAAATATGGCGGCAGCGAATTACATGCCATATCATGCCACACGAATATTCAAGCAATCGGAACATTTACATCAACAAGAATGCGCGGCTTTTCCGTTTCATCTGTAAATAACTTTTGGATTTAAGCGGACAGATGGAGTGCCCATGACGTTTTTAATCATGTGCCTGTGTAACTGGGCTGCGGTCATGGACATTTCATCTGGTGACCGGCGTGGCAATCATTGTATTATCTGCTCTAACGTATCAGCGACGCCATATCATATTCTGCCGGTTCACATCAGGCAGTATACCATCCGGGTCTATCTCAACTTTTATGACATCTATTTCAGGTATCAGCTTTTCCACTGTCCGGCGGCCAGCCAGCCAGGCATCAACGGGAATCACATAGTCGGCCTGCGATCCGTCTTCAAGGGTCACCCGCAACCATACCGGCATGGGCACCTCCCCCTTGTCCCGGATTATCAGACGCGTACCTTCCGGAAGAGCTTCAACGAAATAAACCGACTGATTCAATACCCATTGCTCGTCATACCAGCTTTGCCAGAACCAACCCAGATCACGGCCACTGATCCGCTCAAAAGTCCGGAAGAAATCCCAGGGATACGCCTGTTTGAAAGCCCAGTCACGAATAAATGCCCGGTATGCCTCCCAGAAAATCTCGTCACCAAGCACCTTGCGAAGCGCAACAAGAACAGCCGCCGGTTTCCGGTACGAAGCGACGACAAAGTGCCTTTGAGAATAATGGAAATCCGAACGCTTCAGGATCCTGCCATCTGCATCATGGCGCACAGCATTCAGATAATCACTGCGAACCATCTCATGCGGATTTCGTTCCGGATGATATTGCAGGATGGCCTCGGCTGTGCTGAATACCGTGTTGCCCTCATCCAGCCAGCTGTATCTGCGCTCATCCGTGCTCACGATGAGCGGAATCCACATATGGGCCAGCTCATGGGCCGTTACCGAATAGAGTGCCTGATAGCCGCGCTGGTTGTAATCACCCATCACGGTGATCATGGGATATTCCATGCCGCCGCTCAGGATTCCCTCGCCCTCCACAGCGGTCATATGACTCCACGGATAAGAATAACCGGTCATTTCCGAAAGAAAAGAGATGGCGTGCTGCTGGTATGCCGTAACCTCCGACCATAAGGGTGCCTCCTCGCGCCAGAAGGTGTTAATAACCGTGTAGTCAGTACTGCCATCACCCGTCCGGTCTCCGACCGGAGTGCGGGCCGTCTCCCAATGCGACTCTCGTGTGGCACTGAAAGCAAAGTCACGCACATTTTCAGCGGAAAAACACCACTTGAGCCACCCCTCATGATCCCCCCCTTGCCGGTGAAACGGACCGGAACCGGCCGAGTAAACCCTGACGGGCTCATCACTTTCCCAAGACTGTTTCCATCGCCTGTAGACTTCATCGGAAAGCACTTCCCGGGCATTCAGCAAATCACCCGTCGCCATCACAATCCACTCTTCCGGTGCCCGGACACATGCCCGGTAATCGGCAAAGCCATGATAAAACTCAGCCGTACCCAAAAAGGGATCCGGATGCCAGCCCACTACGTCATCATAGACAACCATGTGAGGATACCAGTACCCCAGAAAAAAAACATTTTCGCGGCTGTGACCCATTCTCCCGCCGGCACCGCTCTCTGGAATGTTAAATGAATACTCAAAGAACAGGTCCGTTGAATCACCGGGCTCCAGAGGTTCCGGGAGACGCATAAGCATTCTGGTTCCGTTGATCCGGTAACCATGCTCTGCACCGGCACCTCCCGCATTCTCCTCCAGAGTAATTTGACCTGCCATAACACGGTTAAACTGCATGCCACCGGTTATTTCAGCCGGACGGTTTCTCGGGACACCCTCAGCATGGAAATTCTGGACCAGTTCCAGGTGAAGTTCATCCAGCCTGTCTCCGGAATTGTTGAAATACCATATGCCGGCTGTGGCTCTCAGCCTCTTCAAAGAAGGATCAAGCATGGCATTCAGCTCATAAGCCGCATGCTGCTGCCAGTACCCTTCTCCCGGCCGACCGTCAGCGGTTCTGGTCTGCCGCTCCACCGCATTCAAATATCCGGCCGGTGGCACCAGCCCTGACGGGACAATCCGTTCCGGCCCGGCCGATACCGGTGATTCAGGATCAAATGCCGATGAACCGGGTTGAAATGCCGGTGATGGCGGGCCAACGGCACTTTCCGATGAATCCACGGCTGGGCCGGAGGCCTGGCAGGAGGCCAGACCCATCATCAGCACCAGCCAGCTTACGAACAAAAATCTCCTGTTGTAGACAAATAACCGGTCAAGTATCCTTTTCATGAAGATGATCTGTTATGTTTGTTATGTTCTGTCTGTCTTGTTTGTCTGTCTATCTGTCTGTCTGTCTTGTTTGTTTGCCTGTTACTGCCCTTCACCCATCGCCCGTCTCATAAAGATTTCCGGGTTCCGCATCTGCAAGTTCTTCCAGAAAACCGGCTATTTCAGCACAAAGGGCATCAAGATATCGCTTGCCTTTCTCCGGATGTGCCCGGGCGGGATTACCGACTCCCGTATCATTTGTCACCTGCGTCCAGACACGGGGGGCCCAGGCCCGCCCCTCCTTCAGCGCCTTGATGCGAAAAGACCGCGCAGCCCCGTCGCCGGCCTCTGACAACGGACGAACCAGGTCGGGATAGAGATGCATCATCAGGCTGGTCTCCATCTCGCCGGCATGATCACCGGGTTCGTCAAAAAAATGTCCGGGCCGGGATAATGTGTACCAGTTCATCTGGCACAGAAACATCTTTCTTTCCGGCTGCAGCTCACGGATCATCTGACGAAAACAGTTCCCCCCGTGCCCGTTGAGAATAAGCATCTTCTCAATACCCTGCTGCTCCAGTGAAACAACGATGTCCTTAAGTACGGCAGCCTGCGTAGAAGGATTCATGTTGATGGCAAAAGGCAGCCCGGCCATACCGGTCTGAACACCATACGGAACCACCGGCAAGACGGCGACCCGAATACCCTTTTCCCAGGCAATGCGTGCCGATTCACCGGCAATATGCGCCACCTGGTAGTTGTCTGTCGTGTAGGGCAGATGGGTATTATGCGGCTCGGTCGCGCCCCACGGTAAAACGGCTATTTCATACCGATATTCCCTGACCTCCTTCCAGTTGCTTTCTCCAATCAGCCAAGGTTTACTTTTCATAACAAATAGTTCCAGTTACCATATTCCGGCCGCAAAAAAATGATTAATAATACTTTAGATCTTTATTTCAATTCATCACGGCCTGTTTGTAAACATACCATAAATATCCCAAAAAAAATTTTTTGTCAACTTTAAGTTTTTTTAGGCGAAAAAAGGGGTTTTTTTTACCTTGAAAAAGCGCTTCCACAAACATTAACCTCTCTTGCTATTATTTCTCTGTCATTTATACATGCACAGAAAACTAATATTGCATTCAAAATACTATTGAACCATGAAAGAACTCACCGTGACTCCGTTAGACTTGTTCATGAACGATGTTGTCGACAAGAATCCAAATGAACCGGAATTTCACCAGGCTGTCCGCGAAGTTTCCGAAACCGTGATTCCCTACATCGAAGAAAATCCGAAATACAAGAAAGCCAATATCCTCCAGCGTATCATTGAGCCGGAGCGTACTATTATCTTTCGCGTTCCGTGGATGGATGATCAGGGCAATGTCCATGTAAACCGTGGGTACAGGGTTCAGTTCAGTTCAACCCTGGGACCATACAAAGGGGGCCTGCGTTTCCACCCCTCGGTAAACCTTGGTGTCATCAAATTTCTGGGTTTTGAACAAGTCTTCAAAAATGCACTCACGACCCTCCCGCTGGGCGGGGCAAAAGGCGGATCAAACTTCGATCCGAAAGGAAGGTCCGAAAACGAAATCATGCGGTTCTGCCAGAGTTTTATGACCGCCCTGCATCTGCATATCAGCAAGCATACCGACGTACCCGCCGGCGACATCGGCGTTGGGCCTCGTGAAATCGGTTATCTCTTCGGACAGTTCAAGCGTATCCATAATGAGTTTTCGGGTATTCTGACCGGAAAGCGGCCCAACTGGGGCGGATCGTTTATCCGACTCGAATCAACCGGTTACGGTACCGTCTATTTCATTCAGGAAATGCTTGCGGAAGTTAATGACTCCTTCAAGGGGAAAAATGTTGTAGTATCCGGATCCGGAAATGTAGCTCAGTTCGCCATGGAAAAAGCCTCGGTGCTCGGAGGAAAAGTCATTGGTTTTTCTGATTCCACCGGGCATATCCACGTCCCGAATGGCATGAGTTTCGACATGATTGAAGAGGTAAAGTTTCTGAAAAACGAAAAACGCGGGACCATCTCTGAACTGGCAGAAAAATATTCCGATACCTGGTACTACGAAGGCGAAAGGGTCTGGAACATTCCGGACAAAGTAGATATCGCCATCCCTTGTGCCACAGAAAATGAGCTCGATGAAAACGACGCCAGAAAACTGATTGAAAAAGGAGTCCGATGCGTTGGCGAGGGTGCCAATATGCCCACTACTACAGAGGCCATGCATCTTTTCCAGTCAGAAAATATCCTGTTTGCTCCCGGCAAAGCGGCCAACGCCGGTGGTGTGGCAACCTCGGGCTTCGAAATGGCACAAAACTCGGCTCGTATCACCTGGGACCATGAGACGGTCGACAAAAAACTGCAGACAATCATGAAAAATATTCACCGGCAGTGTGTCACTTATGGCAACTCGCAGAAAAGCGGCCATATTAACTATGTCCGCGGTGCAAACCTTGCCGGCTTTGTCAAAGTAGCCGACTCCATGATCGAGCAGGGGCTTGTATAAGCAGCAGGATCTTTCGCCGACAAAACAATCAGTCGCCGGTTTCCCGGGTGACCCATATCAGAAAACCATTTGATACATAGATAAAGGTGTCATCTGACCTCCTGGCGATCAGAAAGGATAAAGCTCTGTTTTCCTTGACATAAAAACGCTCAAGTATCCTGTCAAGGTCAAGCTTAAAAACGTGATCCGCCCGGGTGTCATTCTCATAACGGGAAACATGGTCACCAATCGGATGAAAGGTGTAGTGCCGGTCATGCCGGTCCGGACTCACGGCATGGATATACAAATCCCGGAAGTCTACATCTTCTTGCGCACGAAACAGGGCAGTTGATCTTCTTGAACCACTTTCATGAATCATATCCAGGATATGACTGCCCGCGTACCGCCCGCTCGCATAATCTTTATAGAATTGCAGATCATTATCTCTGGTTATCAGAATACGCGGCACAAGAGGCGACTGTCCGTCCCAATAGCCGGGATCAACTGTGTACTCCAGCGGATATCGCAGCTGCATGGCGTTTCGGACAGACGGGGTATAGTGGCCATAAGGGTAGGCCAATGAGTTGAAGCTGCTTTCCGGTTGCCCGGTCAACCGGCTCATCATACCGGGAACAGTATCCAGGACAGCGACGATTTCCGGACCTGAAACCGGCATGCTCCGGTGACGATATCCGTGAACACCAATCTTGTGTCCGCGTTTCAGAAGCGAAAGAATATCCCGGCTGCTGAAATGCGGATAGCCCGGCATGTCAATAAAAGCAGGTATGACAAAGAAAACGCCACGCATCCCATACTGCTCCAGCAGTTTGGCAGCCCGGAGCTGACTGGGATGTCCGTCATCAAACGTCAGGATTATCCGGCTCCGGAAGGTCATCGAATCCACTGGAGATGCCGGATCGGCCATAGTCAGCGGTTCTGCCGGCAACAGGGTTTGGATACCGTTTCTTTGAAGATACCTGAGCAGTGCCTCCAGGTTCTCATACGATTCGGACAAACGACCGGGTTCCTCCGGTCCGGCAGTTTCATCATGAAACGTATGATAACACAAAACGGGAATCTGCAACGGTCGGTCGGAAGCCTGAATCAAGCGGACAGTCGGTCCGGATAAAATAAAACCTGCCGTTGCTGCCCAAAACAACGGCGTGAACAAAATCACCGCCAGAAAACACCGGTAGAACCGCTGAAACGGCAAACAAAGGTTCCGGAAATATGGATTGTCACAACACATTTTCCCACCTGCCATCAGAGTTTCACGACTTGTTCTTTTCATTGATTATAATCACAAATCGGCACGTTGCCAAAGCGATCGTGCCGGTTTGCCTGCTGATACAAGACTTTTAAGCGTGAACCGTCTTATTCATTTCATTTTTTCCCCTCTTTCATATTATGTATAAACTGTTACTTACAGAACACGGTGATTTCTACTGTGAAAGCCTTGTAAATAATTGCGTTTTTTATGTTTTGGGGATTTTCTTTCCTCTCTGTGTTCATTATATTCATTTATAAGGCAGTTTAAGTTTTTTTGACTTTTTTCCAGAGCAGGGCGGATTATTGAACGGAAAAAATGTCAGCTTTTATAGATCATTAATATCAATATCTTATTGCTATAGTATTATAGAAACAGGGCCTTGATTATCATTTCCATCAGTGTCACCAGCCCTTTGCATACAT
>SLHZ01000333.1 GCA_007135895.1 Balneolales bacterium
CCTGTTAAGAGCGGCCCCCGTGATTGGCTTCTGGGTTTTATATTATTGGGTATTTTCAACACTCATGAAACGGGGAGATACCGCAGAAGCGGCTTTTCCTGCCGTATGGCAAGATTGGCTCGTTCTGGCCGGTTTCGTACTGCTCTCACTGCTCATTCCCATGGTCATATACTACATTCAAAAAATGAGATTCTGGTGAAAGCGCCGTTGGTGAAAATGTCGTTGGTGAAAATGCCGTTGGTGAAAGTGCCGTTGGTGGAAGCGCCGTTGGTGGAAGCGCCGTTTCTGGTGAAAGTGCCGTAAACGTGTCCGTGATCAGTCCGAATTAAATACTCGGAGGTGATCTATTTTGGAGTGGTTAATTTAGAACCTGACCATATCGAAGCGGTCCACTTCGAAGTGATCCATGAGCAGTGATTCAAGCGGAGCAGTGATTCAAGCGGAGCGGGTTTATGTGATTTGTTCCATTGCCAGAGTTACGGTAATTTTCTTTTCACGGAAATTATCCCGCAGGTTCTACACAGCCATACTGCATACAGCCTCCCGCCTCCCGCTTTATAACCACTGTGGATAACACGGAGATGGCCTTCAATCCTCTTTCATGACACTTCTTGCCCTTTTTTTTCTTGCTTTTTCGATCCGTCAGGACTCGCGGGACCGGGAGTGGAGCCTGCGTATCCGGCAAGGTGATACAACGGCGTTCAATGACTTTTTTGATACGTACCGCGACACGCTTTTTTCATTTCTTCTTTCTAAAGGGACGCCCCGGGATGAAGCGGAAGACATTATTCAGCAGGTGTTTCTCACTCTTTGGCAGAACCGGTCGTCCATCGATCCCGATAAATCGCTTAAATCGTATGTGTATCGTATTGCATATAACCGGATGCTCAATTATTTCCGGGACAGGAAGGATACGGATCCTGAATATGCTTACAGGCTTGAAGATCAAACTCCCGGTCCGCATTATCAGGCCGAAATCAGCGAAGCACTGGGAACCATGCAGAAAACGCTGGAGAAAATGCCGCATCGGAGGCGCACTGTTTTTGAACTCTGTTACCTGGAAGGCTTCTCCTATCGGGAGGCAGCCGGGATTCTGGATATTTCTCCCAAAACCATTGAAAATCATATGATTCAGGCCCTGAAGGACCTGCGGAAGGCACTGCGCCTGCACCATCCGGAGTAGTTTTTTTAAAAAAAGCCTGGGGGAATTGGATCGATCTTGTGTATTAGAAGCAGACAACGTTGCTGCGGTTCTCTATCCCCGATAAACAGTGTCTCGCTTTAATAAACAGTACCTCATCTCGTGCAAATTTAATGATGAAGTCATGGCAGGCAGGGTTGACACCGAGGGTTGAAGCCGCAAATGGAAGTCAGATGATCTCATATGATCAAGGAAAAAATGTAATCAAAAATGTAATCAAATAAGCAAGACCATGAATGAAGCTATGAAAGAAATCTTAAAAAAAACCGTATTAACTGCCACAATTGGCATCTTTGTACTGTCAGGCTGTGATGTGGCACAGACCGACAAAGCAAAAGAATTATCTGAAGAAGACCTTGTGCTGGCCAGCAGCATCATAGCCAGCAGCCTTGCCGATGAAGAGGGCGGGGTAATCTCCACTTTCTATGATGCTTTTTCCGGCGTAACCCCGCAAGGGCTTGTTTTCGACCAAATATTTGCTGAAACCAAAGTGGAAACCGGCATTGTTGATTGTGGACAGTATCGCGATTGTGACAACGGTTCCGGCAATCGGTGGGGCAACCGGGGTGAGTCGGGCTTCCGTGCCGATTATGACCCCGAGACCGGTGAACATACCGTTCATTTCGTTCGAAGTTTTGAAAGGGCTCTTGTCAGCAAATCAATGGAAGTCAACGCCGTATATATTTTCAAGGACGTGGATGAGAACTACCTTGCATTTCCCGGGCGAGTACGTGAAAAGGTAGAGACGATATCCTATCGCGGGACGAGAGAGGGTTCCATGACCAGGCCGCTGCAATCCAATGCAGTTTTCCGCGCCGACACCCTCTTTTTCGCCGGTGTTTCCTCCGAATCACCTGTCATGACCATGGAGGGCGTGCACCATGCCAATGGAGAAATGAGCATGGAAATTGAGCGTCCGGACTATCCTACCGAGCGTTCCTATACACTATTCTTTGAATTTGACGATGTTCAGATGGATAAAACCGTCCTGGACGCCGGCGGAAGCCTGGAAGAGGCGGTTACCGGCTTCATCAACTATCAAATGAGTGTCAGCTCGGTATTGGGTGGTGAGCTTATAGAAGAGGAATTTTCCGGAGTCATCGAATTTACCGGCGACGGCTATGCCTGGCTGCAGTTTTATCGCATACCGGACTTTTTCCGCATTGCACTCAAGGACGGTTCTACTGCCCGTAACCCCAATCGCGGGGGCAATCGGTAACAATTCGCCGTAATGAACGGCACCGTAATGAACGGTCATCGAAATCACCGCTCGCTGTAGTGAAGGGCGCCGTAATCAACAGCATCGTGATGAACGGTCAGCGAAATCACCGCTCGCTGTAGTGAAGGGCACTCTAATCAACAGTAATCTAATCAACGGCCTCGTTATCAATGACCAGCATAAATATCAATGGCCACCACAAATCAGTATCCTGAAAACCCCGATATCATCCTCTGAACAATGAGCACAAGGTCCTCTCGTCATTCCATGGATCCGGATCGAAAGCTGGCGCGCTTTCTTGCAGGGAGTCGCGATAACGAGCTGATTGATGTGGAACATGAAATCACAGAGGACCCGCTCTTTGTTCTTCTTGAGCAGTACAGGGAATCATCAGGGTTGAAGAGAAAGGCCATATCGTCTGTCCGCTCGCCGGTATTGCCATCGGCCGGTGAACGCACCCGATGGGTTTTATACCGGGCAGCCGCCATTTTGATTGCAGTGTCGATGATCTGGCTTGTTTTCCACCTGGCCGATTCTTCGCAACCGCAGCTTATCGCTGAAAGCCATGGAGCCCGGGTCGATCATGAACTGCCGGGCGGTTCCGAAGTCGCTTTAAGACCCAACTCACGTCTTTACCGGCTGGAAGAAACCGGGGACTTGATGCATCTGAAACTGAAGGGAGAAGGCTATTTCAGCATACAGCCAGACATGGGGCAAACACTTCTGATCGAAGCGGGTCCGGCCAGAATCCGTGTTACGGGTACCCGTTTTGTCCTGCAAAGCCGGGAAGATCGGGCAAGGGTTTATCTCGAAGAGGGCTCAGTGCAGTTTGCACTCCGTGACGGCTCCCAGGCATTGGAGATGCAACCGGGTCAGGCCGCTCTTGCCGGTCCGGAGGAACTGAAACCGCTTGAGGACGTGCGGCCCGATGTCTACATGGCATGGCTGCAAAATGAAATGATCCTGGAGCAACGATCTCTGGAGGAACTTGTCCGGGAAATTATGTACCATTTCAATATCGATATCAGCGTGGATGAGACCCTCCGCCATCATGTGCTGAGTGGATCCGTTGCACTCGATGATCCGGCATCGGTCCTGGATGATATCGCCATTTCGGTAGGCGCGCATGTTGAATACGATCATCGCGGCCGCTATTTACTCACAGCTGAAAATCAATAGGAAAAAAACCGGGTAAAAAAACAGAACGGGTGGCAGCCCCTTCAAGTACCTGAACGTTGTACTGCAAGGCATGATTTACCAGTCCCGGCTTTCTTTTTGGATCTTTTTGACCGGTTTGTTCCTTTCCGGTGCAGGAGTTGTTGCATCCGGAATGCCTGCAGTGGGACCTTACGGACATGACCACGCTCATAAAGCTGAATCTGTATCCGATATGTATGGCGCTTCCGGAATGGATGGCACCTCCGGAATGCATGACGTTTACGGGTCTGATGAACCCTCTGCACATGAGACCATCTCTTTGAGAGAGATGCTGGTTCTTATTGAAAGGAAAAAGGGTTACAGAGTATTGTACAGGGATGCCCTGGTCTCCGGCTTGCAGGTGGAAATGCGGGTTGACGGGGATCCTGTATTGGATTCACTTCTGGATGCAGCGCAGTGGGAACGCATTTTCCGGGAGCGCCTTGCGCTCTTTAACTTGCAGCTTCGGATCGACCATGACCGCAGACAGGTAGTGGTGTTCCGCTCCCCGGCTGAAGCCGGACAGATTGGGCAGGAACCGGAGGCGGACCGGAGGAGGGCGGATCTATCCCGCATCAGAAGTGAAGTGGCAGTGAAGGGATATGTGATTGATGCAGAAACCGGTGAGCGGCTTCCTTATGCCACCATTGTTTGGGGCCCCTATACCGGGACCCGGACGGATCTGCAGGGTGCTTTCAAGATAGCATTGCCGGCGGATACATCCGTTACCCTGAGATTCTCCTATGTTGGATATAGTACGCTTGAAATGCACTTTGAACCCGGTGAGCTGACGCAGTTTACGGAACTGCCCGTCCGGCTTGAACCCGTGCCATACCAGGGCGCTGAGATCCTTGTCTCCGGCACCCTGTTTCACGCTCCCTCAGACTCTGTATACCAGGGGATGCTCTCCATCGGCC
>SLHZ01000213.1 GCA_007135895.1 Balneolales bacterium
CGCAACCGTACTGATAACCAATCTGGCCTGGTTCGTTTTTCCGGGCTGGCAGTACGCTGGAATGCTGAAACCCTATGAAGCCTGGCGTCAGGGAAAATGGCACCAGCTCCTCACCTCCGGCTTCCTCCATGCCGACGGCACCCATCTGCTGGTGAACATGTTCGTCTTTTTCTTCTTCGGTCCCGTTCTGGAACAGACCATCGGCGCCGGCCTGTTCGTGCTGCTCTACCTGAGCGGACTCATTTTCTCCTCCCTGCCCACTCTTGTTATGGAACGGGATAATCCCCGATATGCCTCACTGGGCGCCTCCGGAGGAGTGGAAGCCGTTCTCTTCGGCTATATCGTCATGTACCCGCTGAACAAAATCTATATCATGTTCATACCGGTCGGTATTCCCGCCGTTCTTTTTGGAGCCTTGTTCCTGCTCTACAGCTACTTTGAAGCGCGACGAAACCGCGGACATATCAACCATACCGCTCATATCGCGGGCGCCGTATATGGAGCACTGTTCGTGCTAATCCTGGTACCGGGAGCACTTGCCCGCTTCCTGGGCCATTTCGGCTTATAAGACCCGCATCAACCGTATTTCCGGCGGAACTCCTGCATGAAGGAGACCAGCGCTTCCACACTGGCAGACGGACACGCGTTATAAATACTGGCCCGCATGCCGCCAACACTGCGGTGTCCTTTCAAGCCGCTCAAACCGGCTTTCTTAGACTCCTCGATGAAGGTCTTTTCCAGGTCTTCTTCCTTGAGACGGAAGGTTACATTCATAAGCGACCGGGATGCCTTCTCTGCAGTGCCACGGAAAAAGTCGTCCTTGTCCATCTCATCGTATAACAGCGCCGCCTTGTCATGGTTCAACTTGTCCATGGCCTCCAGACCGCCTTTTTCTTCTATCCACTCCAGGACATACTGGAAGATGTAAACACCAAAAACCGGTGGCGTGTTGTACAGCGTGCCGACCTGCACGGGGTAGGAGAGCATGCTCGATACGTTTTCGCGCCGGGCTTTTTCCAGCAGTTCCTTGCGCAATATCACAATGGTGACGCCGGCCGGACCAGCATTTTTCTGCGCGCCGGCATATAGCACACCGTAACGGCTCATATCCAGCGGTTTCGACAGGAAGTCGGAGGAAGCGTCACAAGCCAGCAGCATGCCGTCTGAAGCAGGCTCTTTTTTGAACTGGGTTCCGAATATGGTATTGTTGGAAGTGAAATGGAGATACTCGCCCTTGCCGGAGAACTTCAGTTCGTCGTCGGTCGGTACACGGCTGAAGTTGGTTTCTAAAGAGGTAAAAGCGACATGCACATCACCAAAGATTTTGGCCTCTTTAATGGCTTTTTTGGACCAGGTTCCGGTGTTGATGTAATCAGCGGTCTTTCCAAACATGAAGTTGTAGGGAATCATCATGAATTGCAGACTTGCGCCGCCCTGATAAAACAGGATTTCAAAATCATCGCCCAGTCCCAGAATGCGGGTCAGGCGCTCGCGTGCCATACGGTCAACTTCCGTGTATTCGGGTCCGCGATGGCTAAGTTCTATGATGGAAGATCCGCTCCCGCGGTAATTCAACATCTCTTCCTGCGCTTTTTGCAACACTTCCAGGGGAAGCACGGCCGGTCCGGCACTGAAATTGTTAGCTCTTTGTATGGTCATGGTTTTGGATTTTTTGATCGTTGATAATGATATGGGAATGTATATGTTATGCTCTGTTACGCCAGGTATGTGTCATGCTGTGAAAAAGTTGTGCTGTGTTACGCCAGCTATATGTCATATGGTGAAAAGGGCATGCCGTGTTACACCTGGCAAATGTCATGCTGTGAAAAGGGTATGCAGTGTCATGCAGTGAAAATCATATGTCATGCTATGAAATGGATGTGTTTTGACAATATTCCGATTCCGGGAATGCTGATCGGGTTGACATTAAAACGTATGAATCAGAAGCCCGGATCGCAGTTTGGGCTCAAACCAGGTGGACTTCGGAGGCATCAGCTGATCGTTGTCTGATACGGCCATCAGTTCGGCAATGCTGGTCGGATACATGCTGATACCCAGTTGAGCCCGGCCCTGATCTACCCGCTGCTTGAGTTCGCGGGTTCCCCGGATACCCCCCACAAAAACCAAATTGGGATCCGTCCGCTGATTTTCTATCCCAAGCAGGGGGCGAAGTATATGACGATGCAGCCGCGATACATCCAGCCGGCCGGCGACATCCTCACCGGTACCCCGGCTATCATCGTGTGCCGTGGCGCCGTCTATTCCCCGGTCGCCATCGGGTGCTGTGCCGCTGTCACCAACCTGGCCACCATCCCGGGCATGGGACCCCGGTTTACTCGTGGAACCAGGATCCGGCTCTAAAGCTACGGCCTGATCCCCCTGTTCATCGGGAAGGTCCAGCCCGTACCAGACGTCCTGGTAGTACAGACAAATGCTCCCTTTGCGGGACGGAACAGGTTCAACCCGTTCCCTGACATCAAAGCGGCTTTTCAAACGGGTGAGAAAGTCGTCCGGTACGGCTTTAATGACACGGTTGTAGGCCAGAATCTGCATCTGATCCATGGGAATGACCACCGCCGGGAAAAATTCGAATTCGTCGTTTCCGTAATCCCCGTTTCTCAAGGCCCCGGCGGCACGCGAGGCGCTCTTGCAGCGATGATGACCATCGGCCACATAAAGCTTCGGAATCTCCCGGAACGCATCGACAAAGGGCGCTGGATCACCAATCACCCATACACGGTGTTTTACCCCGTCCGTTGCCTCGAAGTCATAGACCGGCTCCTCGGTTTCAAGAATCTGTCGTGTTAATGCACTTACCCGGTCGCTGGGAACATAGGTCAGCATGACCGGCTCGGCATGAGCCTGCTGAGTGAGTATGTGGCGGGTGCGGTCATCCTCCTTGTCCGGACGCGTAAGCTCGTGTTTCAAAATGCGGTTTTCGTCGTAATCCCGGACCGAGACACAGGTAAAAAGACCCGTCTGGATATGATCGCCCATCTGCTGCTGATAAAGGTACAGCCGGGGTTCCGGATCCTGAATCAGAATACCCGATTGACACATTTTCTTCAGGTTGACCGCTCCTGTTTCATAGACGATGTCCGAATAGAGATCCGTATCCGCAGGAAGATCGATCTCGGGCCGGATGACATGCAAAAAACTGTCCGGTCGTCCCTCGGCCAGTACACTGGCTTCTTCGGTGTCAATAACATCATAAGGCACACAGGCAATCTGCTCAACCTGCTCCGGGGCCGGACGCCACGCCTTGAAAGGATGAATGGCTATCATAGAAAGGTTATCAAATAGTGGTGAGAATTAAATAGTTTATGACACAAAAAAATTTGACGCTTATCTGTTATCGCTTTAAAATACAAAATAGATTGTCAATGTGAAGGTTCTGAGCCGATTCATTCAAAAAAATCTTCCACTCAGAACAAAAAAATATCCCGCAATGGAAAAGAACCAGAATGATAAACAGCAGGTAACACCGGAACAGCAGGACCAGATCCTGTTTATGATGCTCGTGCAGCAGCATCAGCATATCGCGCTCATGGGACTTGGTGAAATGGAAAACCCCGCAAGCGGAAAGAAAAAGAGGGATCTCGCTTCGGCCAAGTATGCCATCGATACACTGGCCATGCTCGAAAAATATACGGCCGGCAATATCAGCAAGGAACTGGTCAATTTTCTAACCGAAATGCTCGGAAGACTTCGTCTTAAATACGTCAATGCAAAAAAGAATGGCGATTCCGGACAATAGCAGCTATTGTCTGCTGAAACTCGTGACTGCAGTTCTTCTTGTCGACTTCTGAACTTTTTTGCCAGCCGGATCACCGCTGTCGACCGTGCCGGATCACATCTGTCGCCCGCGGGAGGTATACCCTGATAGCTCCGACAGCCCCACAACAATGCCCCGCACAGGCCTGGCCTGAGAGGGTGATTCTTTGAATGGGTCAGTGGAAACGTGTGCCTAGTTCTGCAGGCGGAACATGATAGGCAACTGGAACTGTACCCTCACCGGACGGCCACGTTGTCTTCCGGGTGTCCATTCAACCGATTCAATAGCTGCAATGGCGGCTTCATCACATCCGGCGCCAATACCGCGAATTACCACCGGGTCACGAACCTTTCCGTTTTCGTCGACCATGAACTGGATAATGACACGTCCTTCAATGCCTGCACGGCGGGCAGCATCCGGATAACGGATGGCACTGTAGATGGCCTGCATTCCTCCAGCCGGTTCAGGCATATCCTCGACCACAAGGAATATTTCATGCTCAACCTCTTCTTCCTCCTCTTCAGGTGGAGGTGGAGGCGGAAGGGAGAGTGGGGCATCAAGGTCCAGATCCGTATCCAAATCGAAGAAGGAGTCCTCTATGATTTCGTCATCCGGAACGGGCTCAGGCTGTGGTGGACGCGGAGGGGGCGGAGGGGTTGCCTCCTGCTCGGTCTGAATGATCTCCTCCATCTCGATAACTTCCTGTTCAACCTCGATAATCTGGAAATCCGAGGCTACGTTTATGTTCA
>SLHZ01000245.1 GCA_007135895.1 Balneolales bacterium
AATGCAGCTTTGGCAGACCGTTAAAATGGCCTTCGTAGCTCTGGGTTCCAACAAGACCCGGGCTTCACTGACCCTCCTGGCCATAGTGGTGGGTGTTTTTGCCGTCATCAGCGCCTCCACCGCCGTAAAGGTGATCGACAACTTCTTCCAGAATACCATGACCTTGATGGGAAGCGAGGTCATCAGCATCACCACACGACCCGCCGTGCTGGTCGGGTCACGGCGTACCGAACGTGAGCCGATAACATTTCAGCATTACGAACGCTTTCGTGATATGGCCGAACTCTCCCGGGCCGTATCGCCGGATGCGCTTTTCCGGACCCGCCGCGTCTTTCATATGGATTCGAATACCGAACCCAATGTCCAGATACGGGCCGGAAACGAACACTGGATCTCCAATAATGCCTATGCCATAGAAGAAGGGCGTGATTTCACCAGCGAGGATGTCAGCGGGACAAGACCCTATGCCCTGATCGGCTACGAAGTCAAACGTACACTCTTTGGACAAAGCAATGCTGTGGGCAAACGTATTCGCATCGACGGCCAGTATTACATGGTTGTTGGTGTCATTGAGGAGAAAGGCTCGGCTTTCGGACAAAGTCTGGATAATTTCGTACTTATTCCGTATACCCGCCTGATATCGGTCTATGGACGTGACCGGAATATTAATATCCAGATTCGCGCCCCCTCGGTCCGACTCATCAATGAAACGGTTGACGAAGCCACCGGACTGATGCGTATCGTCCGGCGCATACCCCCCGACCGGGAAAATGATTTTGATATTGAAACCAATGAGACCCTTCGCGGACTTTTTGATGACTTTACAGGGGTTCTCTACATTTTTGGTATTGTAGTGGGAGGAATTGCATTGCTGGGTGCCGGCATAGGCGTCATGAATATCATGCTGGTATCCGTAACCGAACGAACCCGGGAAATCGGTATCCGGAAAGCAGTGGGTGCCAACCGCAAATCCATTATCATCCAGTTTCTCACCGAAGCGATTGTCGTCTGCCAGCTGGGAGGACTCATAGGCATGTTTCTGGGCATTCTGGCCGGAAATATCCTGGTGATGATCATGGACACCACTTTTGTCCTGCCTGTGGCGGCCATTTTCGCCGGTATTGTGGGTATGACCGTCATAGGAGTTGTCTTTGGTGTCTATCCCGCCTGGAAAGCTTCGCGGCTTGATCCTATTGAAAGCCTCCGCTTTGAGTGATGGAAGGCGGAGCAGCAATGATGGAGAAAGAGCGGATGGACCTTCTCTGTCATGAAAGCTGTTTTTTTCCTATCATTGGATGATAAGATCAGGACGGGGATAGCACCGCCCATTGATATCAATATCATTTCAAATATTGTCAAACTACCATACCATGAATACCAAACCACACTGGCACCCATTGCTTGAAGCATTGGACAAGATCACCCGTGAAGCCCGGGAGAGGTGGAATGACGAAGCCTTTCAGCACCGGCTCCAGGTAAACAAGGACCGCCTTGCACAGCTGGTAAGGGAAAGACCACTTGAAACTCTGGGAGCGGCACTTCTTGCCGGTTTTGCCCTTGGCAGACTTTTTAAAAAAGAGGATTGCTGATGAGTCCCTCGGAATTCGAGACCCTTCTGAACAACCTGAAAAAACTTCCCGCTGAGCTGAAAAAGCTCATGGAGAAGCGAATAGAGCTATTTTCGCTGGAAATTGGAGAACGCATCTCCCGTCTCATCACCAATGCACTTTATCGTGTCGTTGGTGTCATCTTTCTTTCACTGGGGATGATTCTTGTTCTTTTTGCTGCTGCCAATTTCGTGGGAGAACTGCTGAATAGTGATGGCCTTGGTTTTATTGTTGTGGCTGCACCGATATTCATCCTCGGTCTGCTCTTCGCCACCCTTCGTCCGCGCTTTATGGTGACGGCTACCCGGAACCGCATGCTGCAGCAGTTTATGACGGGTCTCGGTGAACAGATCGGTAAATCCGGTGAAAAGGAAAATCCTCCAACCGACTCGTAAGCTTTCTTTCTCCTTTGACAAATTGATAATATCCCAACGACCAGGCGGAATACATGTAGAATAATCCGGAAACCCGAAGATCAGGCAGGCATGCACAAGAAACATAACCCATCGGGTCAGATAAGTGACCCGGAAACCCGGAAACAGGAGCTTCTGGAAGAACTGGATCAGACCCGCAAACAGATTGAAGGCTCCATTCAGGAAATTCAGTCCATGGTCACTTCCCGGACCAGAATGCGCTACTGGATCAACAAATATCCGTTACAGCTGTTTGGAACGGCATTGCTGGCCGGTTTTGTTTTGGCAGGTAGTTCCTGCAGGGTCATAAAGCGGGTCAAAGACGAAGACGTCGCTGCGGAACGTCTCGTCAAAAGCAGTGAAAAAAGCTGGAAAAAAAGAAAGAAATCACTTGGCAAACAGTTCGGTGATATGCTGGGCGACGAATTAAAAAAAATGGCCGTAAAAAAAACGGTCAGACTGATTGTCCGGAGCGTCGAGGATGCGCTGGATGAAAAAAAAGAAGATCAGGAATGACATTTTTAATGCAACTCCGGCTGTATTTTATCGTCTAATGATAACATAGCCGGCTAGCAGGCAAGAAGCCGGCCAACCAGTATGAAACCAGCTGGTAGCCAGCAAAACCGGCTAGCAAGTAACAAACCAGCCAACCGTCAAAAAACTGGCTAGTAGGCAAGAAGCCAACCAGTAAAAAACCAGCTAGTAAGTAACAAACCAGCCAACCGGCAATAATAAACCAGCCAACCGGCAATAATAAACCGGCCAAGCGGAAACAGACCGGTCATCAGACAACAAACCGATTAACAGGTAACAATCCGATTAACCAACAGAAACCCATTGAACATGAAACGCATTTTTCTTACCACACTGTTGATATTATTGACTTCGGGAAGTCTTTCTGCCCAGCAGGTACAAACCATAACTCTTGAAGAAGCCATTGACATTGCCCTGGACAACAACCTCCAGGTACAGCTGAGCAAGAGTGATATTGCGCGGAGAGAAAACGAATACCGCCAGCGACGTGCCGATTTCCTGCCCAATCTCAATGCAAACGTATCCGGCAACCGCACGATCGGCCGCCAGTTTGATCCGGCTACGGTTACTTTTGACGATTTCACCACCAACAACCTGAATACCAGCTTGTCCAGCAGTGTGGTGCTTTTCAACGGTTTCCGGAATATCAACCAGCTCAGAAGCGCCGATCTGGCGGTTCAAAGTGCTGAGGAGATCTATAAAAGGACCCGTGAAGGAATTATTTTCGAAACAGCCTCACTGTTTCTTTCGGTTTTACTCAACCAGGAGTTGCTGGATATTGACCTGGAAAATCTGGAAGCCAGCCGCAAACAGCTGGAACAGGTTACCGCCCAGGTCGAAGTGGGTATGCGACCCATCGTGGATCAGTTCAATCAGGAGTCCGTTGTCGCCAATGCCGAGCTTCGGGTGATCCGGAGCGAAAACAGCCTCAACCTGAGTAAGTTGCGACTTACGAGGCTGTTGCAGATCGACCCTCTTTTGGAATATGATTTTATGACCCCGGGAATCAGCGACGAAGATATCTCTGTCAAGGAGTATGACCTTCGGGAAATGGTCATGGTAGCCCTGGCCAACCGCCGGGATGTTCGGGCATCGGAACTGAACCTGCAGCGTACCCGGTATGCACTGAGTATCAGCCAGGGGGCCCGGCTTCCTGAAGTAACATTCTCCGGATCTCTTTCATCGGCTTTCCGGGATCAGCAGCGTGATCCGCTAACCGGAGATAAACTCCCGTTCTCCGATCAGTTCTTTGATGCGAACATTACCAGAGGATTTGGCTTCAATATGAGGGTTCCGATCTTCAATCGTTGGCAGACCAATACCCAGGTGCAACAGCGTCAGATTGACTACCGCGATGCCGAGCTGCGGTTTGAAGATCTGCGGTTGGAAGTGTTCCTGGAGCTTCGGCAGGCCTATAACGATTATCTGGCCTATTCCAAGGAGCTGGAGGTCACTCAAAAAGCACTGATCGCCGCTGAAAAAGCCTACGAAACCGAACAGGAACGGTATAATGTCGGAAGTGCTACCCTCATTGAACTGACCAACGCCAATAACGAGTTTGTGCGGGCCAGCTCCAACCGGGTGCAGGCTATCTACCAGTTTGTCTTTCAGGAAAGAGTACTGGATTACTTCCTTGGCCTCATCAGCGAGGAGATCGCCCTGGGTATCTGAGCCTCTTTTTTTGACATGCCGGGACCCCGTTTCGCTTTGCGTCACGGAGGAACTGTTTCACTTTGCAACAATCCGGCTATTGGTTTCGTATGACCTTTAGAGTATTACCGGACCGGACGAAGTGGTGCAGACCGGTGCAGAATCGGCTGTGCGGTTTCTTTAAAGCCTTGCAGTTCCAAAAAAAACCTTGCGGTTCCTTTAAAACATGTCTTGAATTTCTCTTAATCGTGTCGTTCGCCAACGCACCGCAGTGACTATGAATATGACCTCTAATAATA
>SLHZ01000319.1 GCA_007135895.1 Balneolales bacterium
AAAGCGCTTTTATTATTAATACGACACAATGACCGGACGGGATAACCCTGTCGCCAAGTTGTATTGAAAACATTAGAGATACCCGGGCCTGACGGTGTGCAGCGATAGCCAGTTCGGCCCCAAACCAAACCGTGAGATATTGTCCGGTGTAGGTGAATGACCATTAAACCTGAAAGGAATTATTTATGAAACGTCCGCTTGTAACCATTGATGCCAATGAAGCTGCCGCGCACATCGCGCATCATGTCAACGAAGTAATTGCCATCTATCCCATTACCCCCGCATCACCCATGGGTGAATTTTCCGACGCCTGGGCTATGGCCGGCAAGAAAAATATATGGGGAACGGTACCCGATGTCATGGAACTGCAAAGTGAAGGCGGAGCCGCCGGGGCGGTCCACGGCGCGCTTCAGACGGGAGCCCTCTCCACGACCTTTACGGCATCACAGGGTCTGCTTCTGATGATGCCCAATCTCTTCAAAATTGCCGGCGAACTGACACCCACGGTTATTCACGTGACAGCCCGGACATTGGCCGGCCACGCCCTCTCCATCTTCGGTGATCACAGTGATGTGATGTCCATGAGGATGACCGGCATGGCGATGCTATGTTCAAACAGTGTTCAGGAAGTCATGGACATGGCTCTGATTGCCCATTCCGCCACACTGGCCAGCCGGGTACCCTTCATCCATTTCTTTGATGGTTTCCGCACTTCCCATGAAGTCCAGAAGATCGAGGAACTTACTTTTGACGACATGAGGGCGATGATCAATGACGATCATATCCTTGAGCACCGCAGCCGCGCCCTTACTCCCGATCGTCCGGTTATCCGCGGAACCGCCCAGAACCCGGATGTTTTCTTCCAGTCCAAAGAGGCCGCTAACATATTCTACAATGCCTGCCCGGATATTGTTCAGGAGACCATGGATCGCTTCGCCAGGCTCACCGGCCGCTCGTATCATCTGTTCGACTATCATGGTCCGGCCGATGCCGAGCGTGTGGTCGTACTGATGGGATCGGGTGCCGAGACGGCACACGAAACCGTCGACCAACTCAATGCGGCGGGCGAGAAAGTGGGCATGATCAAGGTCCGGCTATACCGTCCTTTCCGGGTTGACGCTTTCGTGAAAGCTCTTCCTGAAACCGTGCAGAGCATTGCTGTGCTGGACCGGACCAAAGAGCCCGGCAGTGCCGGCGAGCCGCTCTACCAGGATGTCGTTACCGCCCTGCAGGAAAACCGCACAGAGCAGTATCATGCCTTTGCCGGTGAGCCCCGGGTCATTGGAGGCCGGTATGGACTGTCATCGAAGGAATTCACCCCGGCCATGGTCACGGCGGTATTCGACGAACTCAAGGAGAACAAGCCGAAGAACCATTTCACCGTCGGGATCAACGATGATGTGACCCATACCAGCATCACCGTCCGCAACGGCCAGGCTGCCCTCAAAGGCGGAAAAGCCGAAGAGAATGGCAAAAAAGGCAAGCTGTTCCAGGGTCTGTTCTACGGTTTGGGCGCCGACGGGACGGTCAGCGCCAACAAGAACTCGATCAAGATCATCGGTGAGAATACCGACTTCTACGCCCAGGGCTATTTTGTCTACGATTCCAAGAAGTCGGGATCGATGACCACTTCGCACCTGAGGTTTGGACCCGAGCCCATCCGCTCGGCCTATCTGATCGACAAGGCCGATTTCATCGCCTGCCACCAGTATCGTTTCGTGGAGCGCATGGATATGCTCAAGCATGCCCGTGACGGAGCCACATTCCTGCTCAATTCCCAGTTTGGTCCGGATGAACTTTGGGATCAGTTCCCCAAAAAGGTTCAGGAGCAAATCATTGAGAAAAAACTGAAAGTCTATACGATCGACGGTTTCAAGGTGGCGCGGGAAAGCGGAATGGGCAACCGCATCAATACCGTGATGCAGGCCTGTTTCTTCGCCATCTCCGATATCCTTCCCAGAGATGAAGCCATCAAGGCCATCAAGGACGCCATTCAGAAGACCTATGGCGCCAAGGGCGAAAAAATCCTGAAGAGCAACTTCGCGGCGGTGGACAACTCCCTGGCGCATCTGCACGAGGTGAAGGTGCCGGCAAAAGTGACAACCGATCGGCCCATGATCGATCCGATTATTGGCGACGCACCCGAATTCGTCGATAAGGTGCTCAGTGAAATTATTACCGGACACGGTGATGACCTGCCGGTCAGTGTATTCCCGAAAGACGGCACCTTCCCGACCGGAACGGCCTGCTTCGAAAAGCGTAACATCGCCCAGGATATCCCCGTACTGGATCCTGAAGTGTGTATCCAGTGCAGCAAATGCGCACTGGTTTGTCCGCATGGTGTCATCCGGATCAAGGCCTACGATGAAGCCCTTCTGAAGGATGCGCCCGCGACCTTCAAATCCATGAAGGCGAAAGGACGTGAGTGGCCGGAAAACTATCGCGTGAGCATTCAGATATCACCCGAAGACTGCACCGGCTGTGAACTGTGCGTCCAGGTATGTCCTGCCAAAAACAAAAAACAGGTTGGCCGGAAAGCGCTCAATATGGACCGGATCGGTCCCCATCTTGATAATGAGCGCGAAAACTGGGACTTCTTCCTGAAGCTGCCTGATTATGACCGCAATCAGATCAAAGCCGGAACCGTAAAGGGCTCGCAATATCTGCTGCCGCTTTTCGAGTTCAACGGCGCCTGTGCCGGTTGTGGTGAGACCCCCTATGTGAAGCTCATTACCCAGCTCTACGGGGATCGCATGTATATTGCCAATGCCACAGGTTGTTCGTCCATTTATGGCGGGAACCTGCCGACCACCCCGTATACCAAAAACGCACAGGGCCTGGGACCCACCTGGGCCAACTCCCTGTTCGAAGACAATGCGGAATTCGGCCTTGGCTTCCGTCTGACCATTGACAAGCAGGCCGAGCAGGCCCGACGGCTGCTCCGCGAAATGAACGGTGGTGTGCCCGAAGGTCTCAAGGCCGCCCTGCTGAATGCGGAACAGACCGACGAACCAGCCATCTTCGAGCAGCGTGAGCGCGTAGCCGAGCTTAAAAAAGTCCTGTCCGAGGCCGGTGAACCCGGTGACACGGCAGCCGGCAAAGCCCGCAAACAACTGCTGAGCCTGGCCGACTATCTGGTACACAAAAGTGTATGGATCTTCGGCGGTGACGGTTGGGCCTATGACATCGGATACGGAGGTCTGGATCATGTTCTCACTTCCGGACGCAATGTCAATATCCTGGTCATGGACACCGAGGTCTATTCCAATACCGGCGGACAGCGATCCAAAGCTACTCCACTGGGTTCGGTGGCCAAGTTCGCGGCAGCCGGAAAGGAAAACATGAAAAAAGACCTGGGCCTTATAGCCGTCACGGGCGGAGAAGCCTATGTGGCGCGTATCGCCATGGGTGCCAATGATGCCCAAACGATCAAGGCCATCATGGAAGCGGAGCAGTATCCCGGTCCGTCCCTGATCATTGCCTACAGCCACTGCATCGCGCACGGTTATAACCTCAAATACGGCCTGGATCAACAGCGCCTTGCCGTAGAGTCCGGCTACTGGCCGCTCTTCCGGTACAATCCGCTTCTGGCCAAAGAGGGCAAAAATCCCTTCATGCTGGATTCGAAAGATCCCAAGATTCCTTTCAAGGAATACGCCTACAACGAGATGCGCTATCTGATGCTGTCCAAGTCGCATCCGCAGGTGGCCGAAGCCTACATGAAACAGGCCCAGGCAAGCGTGAGCGAACGCTGGCGCCAGTATGTGGAACTGGAGAAAATGTACGCGCATGCCGCTGAGAAGCAGGATGGCTGAAACCATTAAAGAGCAAAATTACTACTCAAAAAAATTATTATGAATTTAGAAACCAATTATCTGGGATTAAAACTGAAGAACCCGCTGGTGCCCTCGGCGTCTCCACTGAGCAAGGAGCTCGACAAGGTGAAGCGACTTGAGGATGCCGGTGCATCGGCCATAGTGATGTATTCTCTTTTTGAGGAGCAGATCAACTATGAAAGCAGCGCACTGGATCACTTCGTCAATATGCCTGCCGACAGCTATGCGGAAGCGCTCAGCTATTTCCCCGAACCGGAAGAGTACCACAACCTGAAAGCCGAGGACTATCTTGAGCAGATCAGAAAGATCAAGAAGTCGGTGGACCTGCCGGTCATTGCCAGCCTCAATGGTGTTTCGAAAGGAGGATGGGTGGAATATGCGACCAAAATGCAGGAGGCGGGTGCTGATGCCCTGGAGCTGAATGTCTACTATATCGCCGCCGATCCGGCTCAGAGCTCAGCAGAGGTCGAGCAGATGTATATCGATGATCTCAAGGCGGTCAAGGAGGTCGTCAAGATACCGGTATCAATAAAACTCGGACCCTACTTCAGTTCGTTTGCCAATATGGCCAAGCGGCTTGAAGAGGCGGGAGCTGACGGTCTGGTTCTCTTCAACCGGTTCTATCAGCCCGATATCGATCTCGAAAAACTGGAGGTTTCTCCCAGTCTCGAGCTCAGCAACTCGTTTGAGAAGCGGTTGCCTCTGCGATGGATCGCGATGCTGCGGCCCTACCTGAAATGCAGTCTGGGGGCTACCACGGGTATCCATTCCGCTGAGGATGTGATCAAGATGCTGATGGTGGGAGCTGATGCCACCATGATGACATCGGCCCTGCTTCGTGAGGGTTGTGACAAGATCTATACCATGCTGGAAGAGATGAAACTCTGGATGAGTGAGAATGAGTATGATTCTGTTGCCGACCTGAAAGGATGCATGAGTTCGGAGTCGGTTGCTGACTCATCGGCCTTTGAGAGGGCCAACTACATCCGGATCCTGCAGGGCTATCGTTCTGACAAACTGGGCTGAACGGTCCGGTATCGATTACATATTAAAAACGGGAAGGGGAAAACAGGGCCGCGATGGCTCCGTCCCTTTCCCGTTTTTTTTTTTCAATGGTGGTATCGTTATATTTTCCCCTTGTTGAAAAGTGTGACAAATGCCTGTTTTTTGCTGTTGAGCCCACGGGTTGTGGCGGTGACATGCGATTCCCCTATTCCTTGATAAATCCACAAGTCAATGCTTGCTGATTACGGTCAGGTTCTCCTTTTTATAACGATCGGCGCTGTTTTTGCCGGTATCACGCTCATGGTAGCATGGATACTGCGACCAAATCGCCCTTATGCCGAAAAACTCACCACCTACGAATGTGGGGAGGAGCCGACCGGAAACGCCTGGATCCAGTTCAACAACCGGTTCTATGTTTTTGCGCTCATGTTCCTGGTATTTGAGGCGGAAGTGGTGCTGCTCTTTCCCTGGGCCATTGTTTACAAAAGCATGGGCTGGTATGCTTTTTGGGCGATGATCGTCTTTGTCTCACTCATTTTTGTCGGTTTTCTCTATGAACTGGGCAAGGGAGATCTGCAATGGGAAAAACCAAGTCCGGTGGTGCCGCGCTATGTGGAAGGCGTAGGGGTGGTGATCCCGGATGCCGGCAACGAAGACGACTGATTTTCGAGCCATCCTGACTGTCTTTTTGGACATTATGCTGATTTATAAGATTTACAGACTGATTGACTTACAGACTGATTAATGGGACTTCTTGACAAAAAATTTCACGACAGCAACATCATTGTCGTATCACTGGAAAAAGCGCTCAACTG
Organism: Balneolales bacterium; assembly: GCA_007135895.1. Taxonomy (GTDB): domain Bacteria; phylum Bacteroidota; class Rhodothermia; order Balneolales; family Natronogracilivirgulaceae; genus SLHZ01. Next base: position 5,657 of record SLHZ01000319.1, read on the forward strand.
GGCGCGCAAATCCTCTTTGTGGTATATGCAGTTCGGTTTGGCCTGCTGTGCCATTGAGATGATGGCCACGGCGGCATCGCGATATGATTTTGACCGTTTCGGCGTTATCCCCCGTTCTTCGCCGCGTCAGGCCGATGTCATGATCGTGGCCGGAACGGTGACCCTCAAGATGGCCGGTCGCATCAAACGGCTCTATCACCAGATGGCCGAGCCGCGGTATGTCATCAGCATGGGTTCCTGTTCGAACTGCGGCGGTCCTTATTGGGAGCATGGCTATCATGTTCTCAAGGGCGTGGATCGTGTGGTTCCTGTGGATGTCTATATACCGGGTTGTCCGCCAAGACCGGAATCGTTGCTTCAGGGTTTTCTGCATCTGCGTGACAAGATCATGAACGAGAAACTGCCGGTGGGGCTGGATGCCAGCCATCCGGTGGTCATTGAGGACCATGGGGACGAAGATATCCGGGTACGTCCGGCCAGTGAGACCGAAGAGCACAAGAAAGCTCAGATCGCATTCCCACAGCAGGATGTCACGCGAAAGAAGGAGGGTGCCTGATGAAAAACCCGAATGAGTTGCACCAGAATCCGAATGAGCTGCACCAAAACCCGAATGAGCTGCACAAGAATCCGAATGAGCTGCACAAGAATCCGAATGAGCTGCACAAGAATCCGAATGAGCTGCACCAATTATTGTCGGAGCGTTTTGGAGAAGAGCACTTTGAGTTCCATCAGGATGAAAAAGCAGAACCGTGGATCGTGGTCTCTGCCGGCATTTTGAAGGATGTGGCCAAATACCTCAGGGATGAGCCCGGCCTGGAATTCGACACCCTGATGTGCCTGAGCGGGGTTCATTACCATAAGGAGGAGCAATTGGGGGTGACGTATCATCTGGACTCCACGAGCATGAAGCACAAGCTTATCCTAAAGGTTCTCATGCCGCAGGAGGATGCCCGTCTGCCATCGGTGGAACAGATCTGGAAAGCGGCCGACTGGCACGAGCGGGAAGCTTATGACATGTTCGGCATCCGATTCGAAGGACACCCGGATCATCGCCGCATTTTGTGCCCGGACGATTGGGAGGGCTATCCGCTTCGCAAGGACTACCAGGTGCAACCGTACTATCAGGGCATGAAAGTGGAATACTGAAATGAAAAATCCCGAAATCACACTGGAACCGCCGGTTGATGCCGGAGATGGCCTGGTTGCTCAGCAGATGGTTGTCAACATGGGTCCGCAGCATCCGTCAACCCATGGTGTGCTGCGCGTGGAGCTGACACTCGACGGCGAGGTGGTGGTCAAGGCCGTTCCGCATATCGGTTATCTTCATCGGTGTTTCGAGAAGCACTGTGAGCAGATGAATGACTACACCAAGGTCGTTCCCTATGTGGATCGCATGGATTATGTGGCGGCCATGAACAACGAACTGGGATTTGCGATTGCCATGGAACGTCTGATGGGGATCGAGGTCAATGACCGGGTCGAATACATCCGCGTGATCATGGCGGAACTGCAGCGCATTGCAAGCCATCTGCTGGCCGTGGGTACCTTCGGTCTCGACATCGGGGCTTTCACACCTTTCCTGTATTGTTTCATCGAGCGGGAGAAGATCTTGGATATCTTTGAAAAAGCCAGTGGCGCCCGTCTCCTCTACAACTATATCTGGATTGGCGGGTTGATGAACGATGTGCCCGACGATTTTCGCAGTGATACAGCCGATTTCGTGAAGAGTTTCCGACCCAAGATCACCGAACTTAACGATCTGCTTACGGAGAACAAGATCTTTGTGGAACGTACGGCCAATGTCGGGGTGCTTCCCGCAAAGGTGGCGCTCAATTACGCCGCATCCGGACCCATGCTGCGGGGTTCCGGAGTGAAATGGGACCTCCGCCGCGATGATCCCTACTCGATATATGACCGGTTCGAATTCGACATACCGGTCGGAACGGGTGAGAAGGGAACCCTGGGCGACTGCTGGGATCGATACATCGTCCGGGTGCGGGAGATGGAGGAGAGTCTCAGAATCATTGAGCAGGCCCTGGACGGCATGCCCGATGAAGGCGATGTCCAGGAAGCGATACCCAAGAAAATACGTCCGCCGGCCGGCGAAATATACTGCCGGACGGAGACGCCGCGGGGAGAGCTCGGGTTTTACATCATCAGTGACAAATCGACTTCCCCGTACCGCGTGAAGGCCCGCGCCCCCAGTTTTGTGAATCTGGCCCTTTTACCGGCCATCAGCATCGGTTCCATGGTGGCCGATATGGTGGCGATCATCGGAAGCATTGACATTGTCCTTGGCGAGGTGGACCGTTAGCATGCAAGAATTCCTGGAAAGCTTTCTTCCGGCCGGACCTTTGGTAGTCCTGGTTTTCTCCATCATACCGCTTGGGGTCATTTTGGTGTATGCGCTTTTTGCGATCTGGCTCGAGCGCAAGGTGGCCGGGCATATACAGGACCGGCTGGGACCCATGGAGACCGGCGGATGGCACGGCTGGTCGCAGACGCTGGCCGATCTCTTGAAGATGATACAGAAGGAGGATCTGGTTCCGGCCCGGGCCGATCGTTTTCTTTTCAAGATGGCTCCGTTTATCGCTTTTGCCGCTTCCTACGGCGCTTTCGTGGCCATTCCGCTGAGCAGCGGCTATATCGGGAGCATGATCGACATCGGGGTCTTATACATTGTGGCCATCACGTCCCTGCTCTCCGTCAGCATCATCATGGCGGGCTGGGCCTCCAACAACAAATGGTCGCTGCTCGGGGCCATGCGGACCGCCGCGCAGACCGTCAGCTATGAAATTCCGACCGTGGTGACCATTCTGTCGGTCATTGTGGTGACCGGATCCCTGAACCTGATGCACATCTCCGAAATGCAGTCGGGTAATTCGTTCCTGGGGTTTCTCCCCAACTGGCTCATTTTCCACAGTCCGTTCATGGTGATTGCCTTTGTGCTCTTTTTCATCGCCTCACTGGCAGAGGCGCACCGTGTCCCGTTCGACCTGCCCGAGTCGGAATCGGAGCTGGTCGGCGGTTATCAGACCGAATATTCGGGCATGCGATGGGGGCTGTTCATGCTTACGGAATATGCCGATATGCTGCTGCTGTCCCTAGTCGGAGCAACGCTGTTTTTCGGCGGCTGGAACAGTCCGTTCGGATCATTCATGGACGGTCCGCTCTGGGGCGCTTTCTGGATGCTCTCCAAAGGCATGGTCCTCGTTTTCGTCATGATGTGGCTGCGCTGGACACTGCCCCGGCTGCGGGTGGATCAGCTGATGAACCTGTGCTGGAAGTATCTAATTCCTGCCACTTTTGTAAACCTGATATTCATAGCCCTGTGGGAGATGATTTTTTAAAAAAGTTGCGGACTGACGCATGCATCGGCATATATAACATGAACAAGTGACATATACGAAAGAACATATACGAAGGAACATATACGAAAGAACATAGAAACACTTTCTGATTATTTTGAAACATGGTAAAACTCCTGAGTGATACCTATATCACCTTCAAGTCGATATTTGTCGGAATGGGCATAACATTCCGGCATCTGCTGAAGAGATCCGTCACGCTCCAGTATCCGCGGGAACGTGAGGTGATGCCGGAGCGCGTTCGGCTGAAGCTTGATGTGAATATCGATGACTGCATCGGCTGCCGGCTGTGCGAGCGGGCCTGTCCGGTTGAATGTATCGCCATCGGAACCATCAAGTCGACCGATGACGATGATCTGGGTGAAACCTCAACGGGACACAAAAAGCGGCTTTGGGTCGATCAGTTTGATATTGACATGGCCAAATGCTGCTACTGCGAGTTGTGCGTGCATCCGTGTCCCACCGGCTGTATCACCATGGTCGAAGAATACGAGTACTCGGTCTACGACCGGAACGACCTGGTTTACTCTTTTTCCGCCATGACCCCGGAAGAGGCCGGGAAAGCCCGCGTCAAGCTGGAACAGGAAGAAGAGATGAAGAAGAAAAAGAAAGAAGCGGCCAAAAAGGTCCGCGAGAGTAAAAAAATCGGCAGTGCCCCCAAAAACCCGCCGAAAGAAGAAAAAAGCGGCGAAAGTCCGGCGGGTTCTTCAAAAGAAGAGAATGGCGACGAAAGTCCGTCGGATTCGTCAAAGGATAATAATTCAACTAAATAATCAGAAAATGGATCTGTTTGCGATCGTCTTTTACCTCTTTGCGATTCTGATTGTCAGCACGGCCGCCATCATGGTGTTCTCGAAAAATATCGTTTACTCGGCCTTTGCGCTGATGTTTACGCTGGCCGGCCTGGCCGTGTTTTATGCTTTGCTCTTTGCCGGTTTTGTGGCTGTAACGCAGTTGCTGGTCTATGTAGGCGGCATCCTGGTCCTGATTCTCTTTGGTGTGATGCTTACCACCCGTGGTTACTTTGAGCGGGTTCGTATCCGCACCGTCTATATGCTGCCATCGGCTCTGTTCGCTGGTATCATAGCGGTTTTGCTGATCGCCGTTTTTGTGACGACGGACTGGACCCTGGCTCCGCTTTCCGAAGGCGATGTGACGCTTGCGGCGCTCGGAGAACTCCTGCTGACCGATTTCATGCTCCCGTTCCAGGTGGCCGGCGTGCTGTTGCTTCTGGCCATCATCGGCGCGGTGCTGATGGCCGCCCGCAAACGGGGTCCGCTTGAAAAAAAGGGGACAGTACCGGATGCTGACAAGATTATCTGACAAAAACAATGCAACCGATTAATCCGATGAGTTATGGTGTTACCTGACTGGCTGGCGGAACCCGGACTGAACCATTTCCTGGTCGTCGGCGCCCTGCTTTTTTCGCTGGGATTGCTGGCCGTGATGACACGGAGGAATCTCATCATGGTGCTGATGGGCATTGAGCTGATCCTGAATGCTGCCAATCTGAACCTCGTGGCGTTCAGCCGCTACGGAGCCCTTGCGCTGGACGGACACCTTTTTGCGCTTTTTGTGATCATCATTGCGGCGGCCGAGGCGGCTGTGGCCCTTGCCATCGCCCTGGCTATTTACAACCGGTTCGGTACGGTGGATGTGGAACAGTTAAGCGATCTCAGGGAGTAGCGCCATGGATACGATTCTTTTATTATCCCTTGTCACCCTTTTCCTTCCACTGGCGGGTTTCATCCTTCTTGTTTTCTTTGGAAAGCGGATGCCACGTCAGGGTGACTGGCTGGGCACTTCCCTGGTCACGGCCGGATTCCTGATTTCGCTCTACATCCTGGTCGCCGTTCTTGGGGCAACGGATGCGCCGCGCTCGGCATCCTGGACCTGGGCCCGTTTCGGTGGTTTGCCGGGTTTGGGCGAAGTGACCATCCAGCTGGGTATCATGCTCGACAATCTATCGGCCATCATGCTGGTGGTGGTGATGTTGATCAGTATGCTGGTCCACTTTTTCTCCATCGGCTATCTCGAAGGGGATGTGCGCTATACCCGATACTTCGCCTATCTCGGATTCTTCACGTTTTCGATGATCGGGATTGTCCTGACCCACAATCTGCTGATGATGTACATGTTCTGGGAGCTGGTAGGGCTGAGCTCCTATCTTCTGATCGGTCACTGGTACGAAAAGAAATCCGCCTCGAATGCGGCCATGAAGGCCTTCATCGTAAACCGGGTAGGGGATGCCGGCATGTTTATCGGCATCATGATCATTTTTATCCATTTCTCCACCTTCTCCTTTGACGCGATTTTCGGGGCTGTGGCTTCGGGCGATCTTCCTTTTGAGAGCCGTGGATGGCTTACGGCGGCAGGTATCCTGATATTCTGCGGCGCTGTGGGCAAGTCGGCCCAGTTCCCGCTGCATGTCTGGCTTCCGGATGCGATGGAAGGTCCGACCCCGGTCAGCGCCCTGATCCATGCAGCTACGATGGTAGCCGCGGGGGTATTCCTTGTGGCTCGCATGTTCCCGCTTTTCACGGCGGATGCACTGCTGGTGATCGCCTATGTCGGGGCATTTACGGCCCTGCTGGCCGCGACCATCGCCATTACGCAGTATGATATCAAGAAAGTCCTGGCCTGGTCGACCATCAGCCAGCTCGGTTACATGATCATGGCCCTCGGCGTCGGTGCCTGGGCCGCCGGTTTCATGCATCTGGTGACCCATGCCGCCTTCAAGGCCGGCCTGTTTCTGGGATCCGGCGCGGTGATCTACGCCATGCATGCCGCACTGCACCAGCAGCACGACCATCATACCGATGCACAGGATATTCGCAATATGGGCGGACTTCGCAGCCGCATGCCGCTGACCTATGGCACCTTCCTGGTCTTTACCCTGGCCATATCGGGCATACCGCTCACTTCGGGCTTCCTGAGCAAGGATGAAATCCTGGCCGGTACGCTGGCCTTCAGTACGCTCAACGGTCATTATCTGCTGCCGCTGATCGCTTTCATCGTGGCCGGAATGACCGCTTTCTACATGTTCCGGCTGCTGATACTCACTTTCCACGGAGAGCCTGCCGACGGGAAACGGCTTTCGCTGATCCGGGAAGTGCCGGCCGTGATGGCGGGCCCGCTGCTGGTACTGGCCGCCCTTTCGGTCTTTGTGTTCTACAGCTTCAATCCGCTGGGCGCCTCCTCGGGCTGGCTCTATCAGGCTCTTGAACGTCCGGCCAGTGTGGTGCCCGAAGCGATAGCACCGGCGGCATGGCCCATTTTCTACCGGGCGGTGAGCGATGTCCATACCCTGGTCATGATCCTTTCGATCGTCATAGCCGTCTCGGGCATCGCTTTTGCGTGGGTCGTCTATGAAAGAAAGACGCTATCGGCCGACCGTATGGCGGTTTTCATGGGACGTCTCTATGACGGTTCGCGCAACAAATGGTATTTCGATGAGCTTTATCAGGCCGTCTTTGTTAACGGAACACTCCTGATGACCCGGCTGATGAACCGGTTCGACAACCGGGTCATTGATGGCATCGTCAACGGATCGGCCGGACTGATACGGGGCGTTTCCCGTGTCAGCGGCTGGATCGACCATACCTTCATCGACGGTCTGGTCAACGCAATGGCAAATGTAACGGGCGCCATCGGCATGCGGATGCGGCGCATTCAGACCGGCAACATCCAGAACTACCTGGTATTTGCCGTCTTTGGTTTTCTGGTTCTCCTATTTCTGCTGCTGCTCGTGTAGGCAGGCAGCACATTCAACACAGTCCGTGCAATCAAGTATATGCAGTACCATCATTTAACAGATAGATAACCTATGGAATTTGAAATATTTGGCATCGGTATTCTGACATGGATCGTCTTCCTTCCCATTGTAGGAATGCTCTTGATTCTGCTGATTCCGGGAGAGAACAAAGACGCCATCCGGTGGACCGCCGCGGTGGTTACTTCGCTGCAGGTGCTGCTGGCGGGCATGATCGTGGCCCTGTTCGACAAAAGCGCCCTGGGAATCAATGATACGGCCAGTTTCCAGTTTGTGGAGCAGTATCGCTGGATTGTGGTGGAAGCCGTGCCCCGTGTCGGCAAGATCGAAATCCTCTATTTTCTGGGTATTGACGGACTCAGCGTCCTGATGATTGTGCTTACGGCACTGATCGCGCTGATCGGCGTGATATCGTCATGGAGCATTGAAAAGATGGTCAAGGGATATTTCGCGCTTTATCTGATGCTGGTTACCGGCATGATGGGTGTCTTCGTGGCCCTGGATTTCTTCCTCTTTTTCATCTTTTGGGAAGTCATGCTGCTTCCGATGTATTTCCTGATCGGCATCTGGGGTGGAGCGCGCCGGGAATATGCGGCCATCAAGTTCTTCATCTACACCTTTGTGGGCGGGGTGCTCATGCTGCTGGTGATGCTGGGTCTCTATTTCAGTGTGGCTTACACCGACGCCGCCGGTGAGCGGATTCACACCTTCAACCTGCTTCACATGATGAATCCGGCCAACTATGTCGAGGGATCCATTCTGGCCGGTCTGGACACCACCTGGCGCTATGCGGCCTGGATGGCGCTTTTCATCAGTTTTGCGATTAAAGTCCCGCTTTTCCCGTTTCATACCTGGCTGCCGGATGCGCACGTGGAAGCTCCGACTCCCATCAGTGTGATCCTGGCCGGCGTGCTGCTGAAGCTCGGCACCTACGGCATGTTGCGGATCCTGTATCCCATCCTGCCCGACGGCACGGTCTACTTCATGTATCTGATGGCGGTTCTGGGAATGATCAGTATCATCTACGGAGCCCTCTGCGCCATGGCTCAGGACGACTTCAAGAAACTCATCGCCTATTCGTCCATCAGCCACATGGGAATCGTGATGCTGGGTATGGCATCGCTGACCAATCAGGGCACGGTGGGCGCCGTGCTGCAGATGTTCAACCACGGGACCATTACCGCCATGCTCTTCCTCATCGTCGGCGTGCTGTACGACCGTACCCACAAGCGCGGGCTCTATGATTTCGGCGGTATCGCCAATCAGATGCCCCGCTATACCGGAGTGGCCATGGTGGCGATGTTCGCGGCACTCGGTTTGCCCGGACTGAGCGGTTTTGTGAGCGAACTGTTCTCCTTCCTGGGGGCTTTCGCCGCTTTCCGCTGGATCACCATCATATCGGTAACCGGAATTATCTTTACGGCGGGCTACATACTCTGGACCATCCAGCGTGTCTTTCTGGGTGAACTCAGTGAGGAAAACAAGGGTCTGGCCGATCTCACTCCACGGGAACTGCTGATGTTTGTCCCGCTGGCGATCATCGTAATCGCGCTCGGCGTCTATCCGGGTCCGGCCATAGCCCTCATGAACACCTCTCTGAGTCATCTCGTGGAACTGATGTCGGTCTTTACGAGGTAAGAAAAGAGCATGCCCATGACAGAACATATCATTCACAGTATTTCCCGGTTCCTGCCCGAGATCGTGCTGACCCTCACCCTGGTGGCGGCCATCGTGGCCGACCTGCTGCTGAAGGAGCGCAACCGGCATGTGGGCCGGGTGGTACTGGCAGGTCTGGCGGTGACGGCACTGCTGGTATGGCGCCAATCCGGGTGGAACGAAGCCATCTTTTCCGGCATGGTGGCCGTGGATCCTTTTGCCATTTTCTTCAAGGCTCTGCTATTGGCAGGCGGCGTTTTTATCGTTCTTTTTTCCATACAGAGCCGGGAGTTGGAACAAAATTACGGACGGATCGGTGAGTATTACATGTTGCTCACCGGTGTCCTGCTCGGCATGTTCCTGATGGTGGGTGCCACGCATCTGCTGCTGCTTTATCTGGCCTTTGAGCTGACCAGCATCAGCTCCTACGTTCTGGCCGGATTCACCAAGTCCCTCCGCAAGTCCGCCGAAGCCGCCATGAAATACCTGATATTCGGAGCCGTCTCCTCGGGTTTCCTGCTTTATGGCATGTCGCTGCTGGCGGGGGTGACCGGTACGCTCGACTATTACGGTATTCGCGACGCGCTGGCCGGCGGTGTGGCGCAGCCTGCCGTTTTATATGTGGCGCTGGCCATGATGATCCTCGGCTTCAGCTACAAGATTGCGGTGGTTCCGTTCCATTTCTGGGCGCCCGATGTCTATCAGGGTGCCCCGGTGACCATCACCACCTTCTTGGCCACGGCTTCCAAGATTGCCGGTTTTGCCGTTTTAATCCGTTTCTTCCGGACCGCCTTTGGTCCGTCGTTTGAGACCGGTCTGGCGGGCGATATTCCCTGGAACATGATCCTGGCGGTGCTGGCCGCGCTCACCATGGTCATCGCCAACCTGATGGCCCTGTGGCAGGAAAACATCAAGCGGCTGCTGGCCTACTCCAGCGTGGCCCATGCCGGGTTTATCCTGATGGGCCTGGCGTTACTGACCGATGAAGGCATCAGCGCCATGATGATCTATCTTGCGTTCTATCTTTTCATGAACATGGGCGCCTTCTATGTGGTCATGCAGGTGAGCCATGCCACCGGAACCGAGGAAATCAGCGGCTACGCGGGACTCGGGCACCGATCGCCATTCCTGGGTGTAGCCATGGCGATTTTCCTGGTAGCCCTGGCCGGCTTTCCGCCCACCGCCGGTTTTATCGCCAAGGTCTATATTTTTGGAGCCGCGATCAGTGCCGGATGGATTTGGCTGGTGGCGCTGGCCGGTCTGGCGACCGTGGTCTCCCTGTTCTATTATATCCGGGTTGTCCGCAACATGTTTCTGGTCGAACCGGCCGAGGGTGCCGGCTCGTTCGAATGCGCGCTTCCGGTCAAAGCTCTGCTGGCAGCATTGCTGCTTCCCGTGCTTCTGTTTGGTGTCTGGTTCACGCCGGTCGTCACCTGGGCCCGCCATGCGCTTCAGATTTTTGGACTCGAATAATGATGAAAGGATGACCACTTTAGATTTTTTGAACTCAATAATACTGAAAGAATAACCACGTCAGAACCGGAAACACGTTTACTTTCGAGCAGACAAGAAAAAACAAGATGATCCGCCGATTCACAACTTAAAAATTGCAATCGTTATCGTTATTTCAGAAATTTAGAAAAGCA
>SLHZ01000083.1 GCA_007135895.1 Balneolales bacterium
AAATCTGTGTTTTGAATAACTTCTACTTTTACGACGAAACGGAATGTGAGTTTATTCCGGTAGTCTACAAGCCTGCTGAGCGTGTTATCTATACACTCAGCCTCTTAATCCTCTTTGGTGCCGTCCTGAGCGTGGTATCTCTTTCTCTGCTCGGATTTACCGTAGGATCACCGGCAGAAATTGCTCTTCGGGCTGAAAACGAGGCCCTCCACAAACAACTTGATGAGACCCGGGCGGCCATAGTGGAACTCGACGAACAGATCTCAATGCTTGTCCATACCGACAATGAGCTCTACCGTACCGTTCTCGGAATAGAACCCCTGTCCGATGACGAACGCCTCGCCGGTGTCGGTGGCGCGGACCTCTATTCCGAGTTTGACGTTTTTAGCGCTCCTACCGCTGAAATCCTCAAATGGACGGCTTCCAGCCTCGAAAACATGGAACGGCAGATCAATATCCAGCGAATCAGCTTCGAAGAGATCAAGGGTCACTATAATGAAAATAAAGAACTTATGAGAAATATTCCGGCGATCAGACCCCTCCCCGGTATAATACTCAGCGGTTTCGGCATGAGACGCCATCCGGTTCTTAATTACAAAAGGATGCATGAAGGGGTTGACTTCAGGGCAAGATTGGGTACTTCTGTTCACGCTACCGGAGACGGTGTTGTGAAATCCGCCAATCGCAGAGGTACCTATGGACTCATGCTGATCATCGACCACGGGCATGGTTACGAATCCAGGTATGCACATCTCTCCAGAGTTGCAGAAGACATCCGACCCGGTACAGCAGTAAAAAGAGGACAAATCGTGGCTTACAGCGGAAACTCAGGCGTTACAAGCGGACCCCATCTGCATTATGAGGTTAGAAGATACGGAGAACCGGTAGATCCGCTTAATTACATGTTTGCTGACCTGACACCCGATGAATACGTCGAATTCAGACGCATCGCCGACAGCAACCCCATGTCCATGGATTAACCACCAGGTCCAGGTATCACCGGGACCATCCTGCCTGCTTCCATCCTTTCCAATTCCACCTGCCTTCACCTGCCTTCACCTGCCTGGTGGGCAGGATCTGCCTCGGCTTCTGACACCTGATTCGCACTCTCATCGGTCTCAAAAGTATGAGCAATGGCCTCAAACTGATTGAGAAACCGTCTTTTGGGATACCTGGGGGCAAACTGCCCGAACTCCATTAAATAGATGCGGTCCTGATGTTCATCGAAGATGACATAATTGAGAAAGGGTCCTCCCATGGCATCGCCGGACATTCTCCAGGTGCCCCGGAGCTCCAGCGCCGGACGACCGTTGACCTGTATGTCCCGCATTTCAATGAGTCGCTGGTGGTCTGTGGTTACATAGGATTCTTCGCGCGTACCGCGGATATACTGCCGGTTCAGACTGTCACGGACAGCATGTATCCACTCCCTGTTGATATCTCCCAAACCCTCAAAACCCTCTTTGTAGGCAATCCATATCCAACGGTCATTATCCGGAAGAAAACGCCTCATAGTCAGAAAACCTGTGGTGTCCACTCCCATGCGATAATCATGCTGCACCCTGATCTGAAAGCCGTGCCGCTCCATCATCTCCTCAGAGAGCTGCTTCTGCTCTCCTCTGCGGTATACTTCACGGATCCATCGCTCCCGCTCGATCTGATCAAGTTGATTCAAAAGAGACCGTCTGTTTTGCATGATTTTTTGAGCCAGCATCTCCTCGGATTCCGCTGACAGAAAAAGAGTCCACTGGTCCCGGTACCAGCGATCATGCAATGGAAAAGCAAAGTTCCGCCCGTCCCGGATGCGTTCCTGGATCTCATCACTCATCACAGCCCGGATGAAAGCCCCTACATTGCTATCTTCATCTATCGGTCCGACAAATATCGTGTTCCGATGGTTTTTGGCGAAATCCAGATCACGGTTGGTGCGTAAATCCATGAATCTTAAATCATATCTGTTTTCCGGCCTCGGAAGTGTCATCATTTCATGGCTGAATACCTCTCTCACAACTTCCCCAACTGGTCCATTCCAGCGGGTAGAGTCCATGACCACAATGACCTCGGATAGAGATCCTTTTGCCATACGGCGGTAATCTCCTTCACACGCCATTGCAAAAAAGCCGGCAAATACCAGAATGAAAAAGACGGGATACCGGTACAACAAATGAAATATGCTCCCGGGTAACTGAATGGCCTGAATTCCACTTATCTTCTTATTCATTGAAATCTGATTTGGGGGTTGAATCCGTTTGATGGTATATGCTACCAGTATCTAATGGTATAAACTACCAGTGTCTAACGATCACAATATAGCAAATCATGCATCTGATCCATACTTCAGTTCCCTTACAAACTGACCGGCTTTTTCCATCCAGTGCCCGGAAGGAAATTCCTCTCTTATCAGATCTATGAGCGAGCTTCCAACGATGAATCCATCCGTATGCATGGCAATTCGCCGTGCATCCTCGTGGGATCGGATGCCAAAACCGATTAAAACAGGATTGCGGGTAATGTTTTTTTTAACCCGTCGTATGAAACGGTCGACCGATTTTGTCAGTTCGTCCCCTTCCCTGCTTCCGGTAACACCCGTAACGGATACACAGTACACAAAACCGCTGCTGGCTTCGTCAATCGCTTTCATGCGCTCGTCGGGTGTGTTGGGAGCTACCAGATAAATCATATCCAGGCCGTACCTGCGGCAGCAGTGGTCTATTTCGGACATTTCTCCGGGAGGAGCATCCGGAAGAATCACACCGTCAACACCACACTCTGCTGCTTTTCGGAAAAAATTTTCCATCCCGAACTGCAAAACCGGATTGATATATCCCATGAGGATAAGAGGTATCCCGGACGATCTTCGAATATCACTTACCATATCAAAGATATCGTTCAGAGTAATTCCATGCTGTAAAGCCACATTACTGGCATGCTGAATGGTGGGTCCGTCTGCCAGCGGATCGCTGAAAGGCATGCCGAGTTCTATCATGTCGGCACCGGATGCTTCGAGCTCCAGCACCAGCGGTACCGTATATTCCGGACCGGGATACCCGGCTGTGATGAAAATATTCAGCAGTTTTTCGGCAGCAAAGCGGTCGCCGGACTCCTGTCTGTTGGCAAAAATGTGCTTCAATCGACTCATAACGTACCCTTTTCGCCTCCATGATCTTTTTCCGGATAATCGCATCCGGGATTGACCGATTCTACGTAACCGGAGATAGTCTCCATATCCTTGTCACCGCGGCCAGAGCAGTTTATGATCACCACTTCATCCGGACGGGTCTGCGGCATCAGGCTCTCCAGATAGGCCATGGCGTGTGCTGTTTCCAGTGCCGGAATAATACCTTCCAGTGAGGAAACCCTTTTTACGGCTTCCATGGCCTGCCGGTCGGTGACCGATGCATAATGAACCCGGCCCGAATCGCGAAGCCACGAATGCTCAGGTCCTACACCCGGATAATCCAGTCCGGCACTGATGGAATGAGCCTCCGAAATCTGGCCGTTTTCAGTCTGAAGCAGATAACTGAGGGAACCGTGCAAAACCCCCGGTTTACCGGCTTGAAGTGTCGCCGCATGATGACCGGTTTTTATACCTTTTCCGGCAGCTTCGATTCCGTATAACTGTACATCTTCATACGGGAGCATGGGATGGAACATGCCAAGGGCATTGGAGCCTCCCCCTACACAGGCCAGAACATGGTGCGGAAGACAAGCTTCCGCTTCAAGGCACTGGTCAATGGTCTCTTTGCCTATGACGGACTGAAATTCTCTTACCATCAACGGATATGGATGAGGTCCAACCGCAGAACCTATCAGATAAAAGGTATCGCCGACATTTGCCACCCAATCGCGGATTGCTTCATTGATAGCGGAACTTAATGTTCTGGATCCGCTGTCAACCGGTCTGACCTCTGCTCCGAGAAGTCTTATTCTTTCAACATTAAGTTTTTGTCTTGCAATATCTTCAGATCCCATATAAATAATGCACTCAAGGCCGAAGCGAGCACAGACGGTTGCCGTTGCAACTCCGTGCTGTCCCGCGCCTGTCTCCGCAATGATGCGTGATTTTCCCATGGAGCGGGCAAGCAAGACCTGGCCAACGGCATTATTGATTTTGTGTGCGCCGGTATGGCAAAGATCTTCTCTTTTGAGATAGATTCTGGCTCTGCCATAATGAGCCGTCAGCCTCCCGGCATAGGTCAGGGGAGTCTGGCGGCCGACGTATTCGGAGAGGAGCTGATCATACTGCTCCTGAAAAAGGGGATCTCTGACCGCCTTTCGAAAGGCCCCGTCAAGCTCCTTGAGGGCAGGTAAAAGAATTTCAGGGACAAATCGCCCGCCATATCCGCCGAAATACCCCCGGTCATTCGGGACACTGGTCCATTTTTCTTGCATGTTCACCCGATACTGTTATTGCTTGTAAATTGTTGTATTTGCATCCATTGTTCAAAAAAATGCTCCATTTTGTCAAAATCCTTGACACCC
>SLHZ01000278.1 GCA_007135895.1 Balneolales bacterium
AGATACTCGCAATAAGCCAACCGGCTCGTGTCGTCTATCGGTAAATAAATTCGGTTAATAAATAATTCAACCCTTTATACTCCAACCCTTATTAATTCAACCCTATTTCTCATTTTTATAAGGATGAACCTGCACATGACCTTACCATCCCGCTTATCAACACTACCCCGTTTATCTGCAATATCACGAGTATCTGCGATATTCCATTTATCAACTTTATTCGGCTTGGTTTCTATTGGCCGGCGTGGTGACAAACACCCTGTTTTACTCATTTTGTTGATGCTTGTATTTGGTGTTTCCGCTTGTTCGGACAGCTCTACGGGTTCAAAGAAGGAGGAAGAAAAGCCAGAGGTTTTATCACCCGAGCTGGTCTATTTCTGGTTTTTTGGCGCTCAGTTGCCGAATGATACTGAACTGGTGACTATCGATCCGGTCTTCCCGGAAGCTTCTGATGCCGCTTTGCATTATCTGTCATCGCTGCCCGGTTATCCGAATACCGACCGCAGGGCATCCATGGAGCGTCGCAACCTGCCTACTGAAATGAACTACCGAAAAGAAGGCAATAATGGTATCGACTTCCAGGAATCAGATATGAGGGGATTGCAGGTCCGGCAACCCTTCCGGCTGGACAGCGAGGAAAACACCATGATTTTGCATATGCCCACTTATGGCTACACCTCAGTTGTCTTTACTATGGCTGTTATCGATGAGGGAGCTGCCGATGCCTTGCTTTTTGACTATTCGACGACATCCTCTGATGCCCATGCGTGGACTACAAATGGTTTGGAGGCCAACCAGATCACACAGCAGCTCCGGGATGAATACCGCTTGTTTACGGTTGACTTTTCTGAAGTGGCCGCATCAGCCGACAATGAACACTTCAGGCTCAGGATACGTTTTCAGGTTCCCGATGGAAGTGCTGAGGATGGAGCACGGGTAACATTCAATAATATGGCGCTTGACGGGGTTCCAATTCATCAAACTGTTCCGAACTGACTACCTCTACTGAATACGTAGACAAATACTCCGCAGAAATCAGCCTGCCACGCTTCGCAGAAAAAGTGGACCATACTCTGCAGAAAACGTGGGCCACACTCCGTAGAAAAAGTGGACCATACTCCACAGAAAACGTGGGTTACACTCAGCAGAAAAAAGCGGACCACGCTTAACAGCTAGCCTGTCGCATTACAGTCTGCTTCCCCCATCTTCCGTCTAATAACCGGCAGGGTACCCGTCCCGGCGCGGATCGCTGGATGCTTCGATCCTGCCGTCCGGACGCACCCGGATGATCTGCATTCCCCCGAAAAACATTTCCATCGGTTTACGTGTCCTGATGGAATGCCCCATGACTTCCAGTGTCTCCAGTACACCCGCTTCAAACCGGGATTCAAACTCGTGCCGATGGTGTCCCTCCCTGGCGATGAATCGCGGTGCCGCATTGGCATGACCTGCGGTGTAGTCGTAGTCCATCATATTGTGAAGCCCCAGCAAGAGACTCGACAAAATTCGGAAACCACCGGCTGCGCCGAGAATGGCATAGGGTTCGCCCTCTTTCATCACGATGGTAGGTGTGATCGTAGTGACACCCCTTTTGCGGGGGTGGGTCAGTGTCTTCGGATTCTCCTTGCTGAATAGGGTTTGCGAGCTGTTGAAGACGATGCCATTGATCACCACCCCGCTTCCGAAAAAAAGACCAACGGTAGATGTAAGGGAAACCATATTCCCGTCCTTATCGATGACACTGATATGGGTCGTCAGATCCTCACCTGTAGTGGCAGGCTGCGCCTCATGTGTTTGGAACAGTCGTACATCGCCATGTCGGGTATCCGGTGGTGAACCATGGGGCAGAAATGCATCGCCGGGCCGTGTATCGGGCGATGAATCCTGGGGCAGAAGTGCCTCACCGAGTCGTGTATCGGTCGATGAATCCTGGGGCAGAAGTGCCTCGCCGAGCCGTGTATTGGGCGATGAATCCTGGGGCAGAAGTGCCTCGCCGGGCCGTGTATCGGGCGATGAATCATGGAACAGTAGTGGATAACCGGGCCGGGTATCGGGCGGAAAAGCCGGGAAAGCCCGATGATGATCAATGCCTGAGTAACGGTGGGAAGCATATGCTTTTGATACCAATGCTTTCACGGGTACAGGAACAAAGTAGGGATCCGCCAGATAGCCAGTCCGATCGGCGTATGCCCGCTTCATGATCTCGACGAGCATGTGAAGCGAATAAGGATCTTGTGTGTAGTGCCCCAATGGATGGCGCTCAGATGAGTGGTGGTCGGCCGAATCTCTATCAGACGATTGGCGATCGGTTGGATAATAGTCATATGGGTAGTGATCAGACGAATTATGGCCGGCTGAATTGAACTCCACGTGTTCCATCATGTTGAGTGCCTGCAGCAGGGTCAGTCCGGATTGCGGAGGAGGTGCGGTTACGATTTCGAAACCGCGATAGGTCCCTTTGAGGGGCTCGCTCACCCGGACATCATAGGTCTCAAAATCCTGACGTATGAGCCGCCCTCCGTGCCGGTTGATACGAGCTATCAGTGTATCGGTCAGGGTGCCGGAATAGAACCCGGCACTTCCTTCGTCGGCAATGATCTCCATGACTTCGGCGAGGGCCTCATTGCGAATCAGCGAGCCGGGTGGAAGTGTGTCACCGTCCAGGGTGAAAAGAGCCCGTGATTCCGGGAAGACTGACGTCTTTCCGGTACTTTGAGTGATCACACTGTATAAGACCGAGTCGGGTCGGAAACCGTTTCTGGCGGCATCAATAGCAGGCCGGATATGTGTCCGGCGATCCAGCAGAGCCCAGTTTTCGCGCAGATACTCCAGACCTGCTACCATGCCCGGTATATGGATGGCTTTCACACAGGGTATCTGTTCACTGTCAAAAGTGAAATGTGGGAAGGAGGGAGCACGCTGATAAAAGTCTACATAGTAGAACCGGTCTTCCTCGCGGATGTAGACCAGTGCCGTGGCTCCGCCCCCAATTCCCGATGCCGAAGGCTCGAAAACCCCGATGGCATAAGCCGCGGCAATCGCCGCGTCCACGGCATTGCCGCCATGGGACAGCATCTCCACGGCGATGGATGAAGCCTCCGGATGCGCGGTGGCCACTGCCGCCGTTTCAGCAAGGATGCTTCTGTTTTCGTTCGTTTCAGCAAGAATGCTTCTGTTTTCAGTATGAAGAGAAGCATTACGATTCCCGGCTGGTTTGGTTTTCGCCCCAGTAAGCGTAAGATGGTTGTCGCCAGACCGGGTTGGTACCCCGTTAGATGCAATATGGTCATTTCCGGACTGGGCTTGCTCTTGTGGTGCCGTAATATGGTCCTTTCCGGACCGGGCTTGCGCCCCAACAGGCATGGTGAGTACCACTATCAGCAGGCAAAGGACAGACTGGACAATTCTTGAAATAGCAGGCAGGCCGTTTGCACGGATCACGGTGGAGATCTTCTGAGACGTGGCTGGCGTCTTGGCGTTACGAATCCAGGATATCATCGGGTAATGGGATGTCTATGGTGATCGTGGTGCCTCGCCCGGTTGTGGTGCCCTGTCCGGCTGTGGTACCCTGTCCGGCTGTGGACTCCTGTTCGGTTTTTACGTCCTGTCCGGTTTCGGACTCGATCCACATTTCGCCTTTGAGCTGCCGGACCACGTAAAGGGCCTTGGTGAGTCCGAAACCCCCGCCCATGGTCCGGATATGTTCAGCGTTGGAAGCCCGGTAGCCGTGTTCCAGAACACGGTGCAGCTCCTCCGAAGGAATACCGATACCGGTGTCTTTGACCATGAAACGAAGCCGGTCCTTCCTTTGGTAGAGGCCGATGTAGATATGTCCGCCAGGAGGGGTGTATTTTCTGGCATTTGAAATCAGATCGCGAACTACATCCTTGAACAGGAGAGGCATTCCGATTTGTCCATCGAGTTCACTGTCAACTTCGAAATTCAACAGATAATCGCTTTCTTCCTGAAGGGCAATGTTGCGAAGGATCCGGAACCGTCCCCGGCTGTTTTTTTCGATCGTGTAAAGAAAGGCGTTAAACTCGGTCTTGAACTGTTCGACCGGATAAAAAAGCCACCGGCCCGGATGGGTGAAGCGCTGATAGAGCTCGTCGGACCGTAAATCCATAACCGTAAATATTTCTTCGAACAGATCGGCTGCTTTTTGCAGGGTCTCAAGATAGTCCGTATCGTCTTTTGCCGCACTCTTCAGGGACGTTATACACGTGCGGATTTCCTTCTGGTATTGCTGGATGTTTTCAGGAAAGAAGACCTCCTGTTGGCCTTCGATCGCCTTTCCCGAAAGCTCTTTTGTACGTGTTATAGCCCCTTCCAGCTGCGATCGGGCCGGCTCCTCGTCCGCCAGTATTTGTAACTGGAGATTTATGACATTCAATACGTTAATGAAAGAATGCATCTCCAGCTCATGGATCTGGTTGGGTGTGAGATCTTTCAGTGAACCTTCATGCCGGGTAGTTACTTTTATCTTCATTGGGTGTCAGAAATATCTGGTTTCAGAATTGGAGTTATGGCTGTTTTTGAAAAAGGCTGATGTTGTCCATATTGCGACCGGAAGGACGCTGATAGTGTCGCAGCCCGAATTCCGGGAGTATCGCCAGCAGATGGTCGAATATGTCGGCCTGTATGCTTTCATATTCCACCCATGCAATAGTGTTGGTAAAGGTGTAGATCTGCAGGGGCAGCCCATTGGCGGTTGGCTGAAGCTGGCGGACGAGCGTAAGAAGCTCCTTGTGGGTCCGTGGATGCTTTTTCAGGTAGGCCATGACATAGGCGCGGAAGGTACCTACGTTGGTGAGCCAGCGTCCGTTGGTGACTATGGAAGTACTGGTGAGATAGTTCCGGTTGTACTCACTAACTTCTTCCAGCTTGTCGGTGATGTACTGATTCAGCAGATTGGACTGTTTGAGCCGTTCGACCTCGCTGAGGGTGAGAAAACGGATGCTTTCAATATCGAGATGGAGTTCGCGCATAATACGCCGCCCCCCGCTCTCCTGCATGCCCCGCCAGTTACGGAAACTGTGGTCGAGGAACTTGTGGGTGGGGATAACCGTAAACGTCTTGTCCCAGTTTTGTACGCGGACCGTGTTCAGGGCGATATCGACCACATCACCGTCGGCACCGAACTGCTGCATTTCAATCCAGTCACCGACCCGGATCAAATCGTTGTTGGTCAACTGGACACTGGCTACCAGCGATAGCAGGGTGTCGCGGAAGATGAGCATGATGATGGCTGTGACGGCACCAATACCACTGATGAAATACCAGGGTTCGAGGCCGGCCAGCTGTGCCAGAATCAGAATAACCGCAACAAGATAGATCAAAACTTTGCCGAGTTGAATGTAGCTCTTGATGGGACGGCGGCCCGCATCTGGCTGTCTGAGATGCAGGGAGTGGACTGCCGAGAGGAAACTGGCCGTACTGCGGGCTATGACCAGAATCATGATGGCATTGATCACCCGCATGAAAAAATCCAGAAGATCGGCAGGTAAATCGGACACCCAACCGAATCCGATGTAGAAAATGAGGAGTGGAAGGATCAGCAGTGCCCTGTGTGGGACCTTGTTCTCCAACAGGGCATGGTACCAGGGGTGGCTGGATGTCTGACCGAGCCGGTTCAGCAGGGACAGGATTTTTCGCCGGACGATGAAGTGCAGTACGGCAACGAGCAGTGTGAGCACCATAAGGCCCGTTATGGTTTCAATCCATGCAAATTCCTGCAATATTGCCGGAAGCTGCTGTACGATCCAGCGGATGACGAGTAACCCTTGCGACTCCATGTTATCAGTCATAAGAACAGACTTTTTTTAAGATTCGAATACTTTTTATAACGTTGGAAAAGAATAGCCAGAGGAGAATGGCTGGAAGACCAAAATGCAAAATCCACAATTATCAGGGAAAATACAGAAAATCCATACATATTATTATTTTAAAACTGTGGGACCACCCTGATGGAACAAAAATTACAGATAAGGAGCTGATGATGAATAACAGGAGAAATGGAAATAACAGGAGAAATAAAAGAAACGGCACGGATCTTACTAATCCACAAGGGGAGAGGGTTATTCACCGGCTGGAAACACAAACCCGCCGTTCCTGTTCACCGGTTTTTTGTAAGCTGTTGTGGTTCGGAATGCCGATGATACTTCTGCTTTTCTGGGAAGCCTCTGCCAATGGCAATCCCTTTAGTGCACCGGGCATTCCCGGATCGCTCACCGTTCAGATGCCGGCTAATGCCACAAATAATGCCGCTCCGGACGCCACAACTGATGCCGCTTCGGATGCCACAGCTCATGCCGCTTCAGATGCCACAGCTCATGCCGCTTCAGATGCCACCGCTAATGTCGCATCAGATGCTACAGTTAATGCCACATCGAACGCTACAGCAAATGTCGTATCAGGCGTCACCGCTAATGCCGCATCAGGCGTCACCCCAGCCGCCGCCCCGGAACAGCGCCTGCCTTCGTATCGCGTCACGGGGTTCATGCAGCAGACCTTTACTTATGAACAGGACAGTGATGCCCCGGCCGCCTTTTCGATCCATCGCGCGCGGGTGGGTGTAGCCGGCAGGGTAACGGATCGCATATCGGTCAATATCGTGGCGGGCGCTCTTGAACCGCTGGGTCGGAACCCCCAGTTGGTCAACGGGTTTGTTGATTTCGACGTTCACCCCATGCTTCGCATCCGTACTGGACAATTTCTGGTCCCGTTTGGACTCGAGGGTCCCGAGGCGATATTCATGAATCCCGCCATTGAGCGTTCCCTGACGATACGCCGCATGAATATGTTCCGGATGTTCCGGGATGTGGGGGTCCAGTTCAGCGGGTCTCAGGAGGGCTTTACCTATGCGATTGCCATCATCAATGGCACCGGTGCCAATGTGGCTGAACGTATCGACATGAAGGATCTGATCGGCCGGTTCGGTTACCATGCCGGTGAGTTTTTGTCCCTTGGATTTTCTTTTCATGTGGGCAGGGTACCGCTACCTGCTACGGAACCGGATCGATATGGACTGGGAGCCGACATGACGTACCGCCGGGATGATGTGTTGCTGCGGGGTGAATATATCGCCCGGAAGGAAGAGCAGACAACCGGTGGCGATCGGAACCAGCATGGCGGCTATCTGCTGGCCGGATATACACTGAACGGCTCATGGCAGCCAATCCTGCGGTATGAAATGCATATGCCGGATACCAGTCATGATTTTTCGGATACCGGCCTTTCGATTCTCACGGTTGGACTCAATTACTATTTCCAGCGGCAAAACCGTGTTTCGGTGAATTATGAGTTCCGCAACGACCGCAGAAGCGGGCATGCCTCCGTTGTGCCGGGCAACCTGCTGACTGTCCAGATGCAGGTGGTGCTGTAGTGCAGTTGGCGCATCGGTAGTGATACCGCTGCATCAGAAAGCCGATGCCGTAATGATCCCCATGCTCTAAGTGATCATAACTGTCGGTGTAAAGGCCAACGGCAATGATACCGGTCATAGCGCCGGCTGGTGGCCTTTCCAGCCGGGTCCGCGTACCACCCTGCCCGGTTTGGCACCGGTATGGCGGCCTTCTTTAAGCACCTGAACGCCGTTTACGAAGACATGATGCACACCGGTGGAGTAGTGGTGCGGATCCCCGTAAGCGGAGTAGTCATGGATTTCATCCAGGTTGAAAAGGACGATGTCTGCATGGTACCCCTCGGAGAGATAACCGCGCTCGTGATCAATGCCGAGTACGGATGCCGAGAGTCCGGTCAGCCGGTGTATGGCCTCTTCAAGCGGGATCAGCTCCATGTCGCGCACATAACGACCCAGAAGCCTTGCAAAATTGCCATAGGCACGTGGATGAGGCATGTTTCGGAGATAGTCGCCCTCAGCGGCTACGGAACCGCCATCGGATCCAAAGGTCATCCAGGGAAGTTGAATCTGTTTTTCCAGATTATCTTCGGTCATGAGGTGGTAGACGGCACTGATGGCCGAATTGTCCTCTTCAATAAGGGTGATAACCGTTTCGGCCGGACCCATTTCGCGCATTCGTATCATGTCTCCGAGTGTTTTTCCGGCATAGGGCCTGAGTTCGTCCGAACGGAAACCGGTCAGTATGATATCGTCGTAAGTGGAAACCATCTGCATGAAGTTTTCCCATCCGGCATCACGCATCTCCATTTCGGCAATGATTTTTTCCCGCAGTTCCGGATCCCGGAACCGTTCGATCATCGCTTCACGGCCTCCCTCACGCGCCCAGGGCGGCACCACAGCCGTCAGCCCGGTCGATGCGGCCGTATAAAGATACATGTTGGCGGAGACACGGTATCCGTCACGCTGGGCTCGTTCGACCCTGTCGATTGCCTCGTCCATCTTGTGCCAGTTGTCGGCACCGGCAGCTTTGAGATGATGGATGTGTACGGCAATATCGGCTTTATCCGCGATTTCCAGCATCTCCTCAATGGCCTCCAGGAAACGATTCCCTTCACTGCGAAGATGCGTGGCATACAAACCGCCGTATTCGGAGGCAACCGATGAGAGGGCAATAAGCTCCTCCGTGTCGGCATAGAAGGCCGGAGTATAGATCAGGGCGGTGCTGATGCCCATGGCCCCTTGCTCCATGGCTTCACGTACCAGATCTTTCATCTGTTGCAGCTGTTCCGGATCGGGAGCGATGTTGTCGCGTCCCAGAACATAAATGCGGACCGTTGTGGCTCCAACAAAAGATGCGATATTGGTCGAAACACCCTGCTTTTCCAGATGATCCAGAAAACCGCCAAGGGTAGTCCATGGATAGCGCTGACCGGTACGCCGCTCCCTGCTGGAACCCATCTGTTCGTTGATGGGACCCATGGAAGTACCCTCTCCCATCACTTCCAGGGTGACCCCCTGTTTGATATTGCTCATGGAACGGCCATCCCGCAGCAGGGGCCGGTCCGCCCAGCTCAGCATATTAATGAAACCGGGTGACGCGGCCAGCCCGTCAGCATCAATCTGAATACGCGCCGAAATGTCATCGGGAAGCTCGCCGACATGGGTGATGCGTCCGTCGCTGACGGCAATACCGCCTTCAAAAGGCTCACCGCCGGTACCGTCATAAATCATGGCACGGTTGATGATGACGTCATGACTGTGGCGGATACAGCTGCTGAACAGCATCGCCGCAGCAATCATCATGATGAAAGGTAGATGCAAGGCACGCACTGGAAAAAAAGAAAGCTTCATGGCAGGTAGGGATCGGTTTCGGAGTACGGGTTTGACAGGAGAATTCTGGTAAATGATCAGCTTTGAAGTGAATATCATGAAAAATGACCGGTATTGACAGGGATATCATGCCAAATTGATCGTCGTTGACGTGGATATCACGAGAAATGACCAGCTTTGACGGGAATTTCGTAATAAATAATCATCTTTTTGTAAAAAAAAGGTCCGGGTAACAACTTTTTACAGCAGGGATCCTTTTAGTTTCGCTTTGCTGCTCTTTAGCGTTTCGAAATTAGCTTGTGGTGTTCTATTTTTATTGTGAAAGAAGTCACGTAACAGAAAAGCAGCTTTTTTATATCACATAAATCTTCAGGATGATGCTATCACATAACTCCATATCGAACTTGTTCAACCCTGTAAACGGCCGGGCCGTCTTTCGGATCATGGCCATCATGTTATTAATGAGTGTCACAGGAACATCCGTGCACGCGGCAGCCGGCGAAGAGACGCGGCTGCTCCGCTTCCCCGATATACATGACAATCAGATCGTCTTCTCCTATGCCGGCAATCTTTATACCGTGCCGGTGCAGGGGGGAACCGCCCGCCGGCTTACCAGCCACGAAGGCTATGAGATGTTTCCCCGTTACTCACCCGATGGACAGTGGATTGCTTTTACAGCGCAATATGACGGCAATACGGAGGTCTACCGGATGCCTTCTACCGGCGGGGAACCCGAAAGGATGACCTGGACCCCGACGCTGCCACGTGATGATGTGGCCGACCGGATGGGTCCGAACAACATCGTCATGGGCTGGACTCCCGACGGTGAACAGATCCTGTTCCGCTCGCGTAAAAAAGAATTCAACTCTTTCAAGGGACATCTCTTTCTGACTCATCCCGAAGGTGACCTGGCAGAACAGCTGCCGTTGCCAAGGGGTGGTTTCGCGTCATATTCGCCCTGTGGCACCAAACTGGCTTACAACCGGGTATTCCGGGAATTCCGTACCTGGAAACGATATCGCGGAGGGATGGCCGATGATGTCTGGATCTATGATTTCGAAACGAAGGAAACGACCCGTATCACCGATACCGATGCCCAGGATATCATACCGATGTGGCACGGCAACAACATCTATTTCATCTCTGACCGGGATGATCGCGGTCGCATGAACCTTTATGTCTATAACCTGGAGACGAAGGAAACTCGTCAGCTGACCCGCTTTACCGACTTCGACATCAAGTTTCCGTCCATCGGTCTGCGTCATATCGTATTTGAAAACGGAGGCTATATCTATCGCTTCAATCTGCAGACAGAGCAGTATCAGCGGGTGCCGGTCCGCATTCTGGATGACCGACTGACTGGCCGCGGAGGCCTGGTTGATGCCAGCCGCTTTATCCATTCCTGGGATGTCTCCCCCGATGGCAACCGCGCCCTTTTTGGTGCGAGAGGGGATATTTTCACCGTACCCGCCCGCAGCGGCATCACCCGGAACCTGACCCGCACCCCGGGCGTGCACGACAGAAACCCGGTCTGGTCGCCCGATGGACGCCATATCGCCTTTATCTCTGATAAAAGCGGTGAGGATGAAATCTATGTCATGCCTCAGGATGGATCCGGGGAAATGCGTCAACTCACCCATAATGCCGATACCTACAAGTATCGGCTGGTGTGGTCACCCGATAGTCAAAAACTGCTGTGGTCCGATAAAAAACTTCGGCTGAACATGGTGGATGTGACCACGGGGGAAAAGAGCGTTGTTCGTCAGGCCAAAGCCTGGGAAATCTCCCAGTACACCTGGTCGCCGGACAGCCGGTGGATTGCCTATACGCTTCCGGAAGTGGAAACCATGACCCGGATCTGGCTCTATTCCATCGAAGAAGACCAACATTTCAAAGTGACCGACGGATGGTATTCTGCCGGACATCCGGAGTTCAGCCGGGACGGGAATTACCTCTTCTTTGTCTCAAATCGTGATTTCAATCCTATTTACAGCCAGACGGAATGGAATCACGCCTACGCCGATATGCAACGGATCTATTTTGTCACACTCAGTGCCGACCTGAAATCTCCTTTCATGGCGGAGAACGATGAAGTGACGATCAGCGATGATGACGGCCAGGGTACGAAGGACAGCGACCAAGAAAAAACGGATCCATCCGAGCGGATTCACATCGATACGGAGGGACTGGCATTGCGGATCATCGACTTGCCGGTACAGGCTTCCGGATATTGGAATCTGCAGTCGGCCGGATCGCGTATCTATTATCTTCGGAACGGAAGAACGGATCCCCGGACCGTCTTGCTCTATTACGACCTGAATGATCAGAAGGAGCAGCGTATCGGTACGTTTAACAGCTACCGGATCACGGCTGATGGCAAGAAGATGATGGTGGCGGCACGGGGTGATTATGCCATTATTGACTTGCCGGCCCGTGAAGCCGAAGCAGATCCCAAACTGGATCTTTCCAATATGAAGGTGCGCCTGGACCGTACGCTGGAATGGGTCCAGATCTTCAACGAGAGCTGGCGCCAGATGCGTGATTTCCTCTATGATCCGAATCTGCACGGGGTGGACTGGGAGGCGGTCCGCGAAAACTACCGTCCGCTGGTGGATCATGTAGCCCATCGCAATGACCTGACCTACATCATCGGTGAAATGATTGGGGAACTGAATGTCGGACATGCCTATGTGGGCGGTGGGGATCGACCCATGCCGGATCGCGTGGCTACCGGCCGGCTGGGCGCCGAACTGGAACGCGATGAGGACAGCGGTTTCTACCGGATCGGGCGGATTCTGGATGGTCAAAACTGGGTGTCATCCCGCCGCTCTCCGCTGACCGAAGTAGGCCTGAATATCCGCGAGGGGATGTACATCGTACATGTCAACGGTGAGCCGGTATCGCGGATGGTCAACATCTACAAGTCGCTGCTGGACAAGGCGGACAAACCGGTTATACTTGGTGTGAGCGAACGTCCTTCCCTGGAGGGAGCCAGGGATGTGGTGGTCCGGCCCATTGCCGACGAAGCCGATTTGTACTATTACAACTGGGTGCAGGATAATATCCGCAAGGTCAGTGAAGCGACCGACGGCCGGGTGGGCTATATCCATATTCCCGACATGGGACCGGGCGGTCTCAATGAGTTTGTCCAGCATTTTTATCCGCAGCTGCGCAAGAAAGCCCTGATCATTGATGTCAGGGGCAATGGCGGCGGCAATGTATCTCCCATGATCATCGAAAGGCTGCGCCGTGAACTGGCCATGATTGATCAGGCCCGCAACGCGGTGCCGACACCGGATCCAAGCGCCATGATCCTGGGTCCCATGGTCACGCTTATAGACGAGTTCTCGGCTTCGGACGGCGACCTGTTCCCGTACCGTTTCCGCAAGCATGGCCTCGGGAAGCTGATCGGAAAACGCACCTGGGGCGGAGTGGTCGGTATCCGGCAGAGCCTGCCTTTCGTGGATGGCGGTACGCTGAACCGGCCCGAATTCGCTTCCTATGATACGGAAGGAACCAAGTGGATCATCGAAGGATTCGGCGTGGAACCGGATATCTATGTGGATAATGATCCCGCCAAAGAATTCGCCGGTATCGATCAGCAGCTCAATGCGGCCATCGAGCATATCCTGGAACGCCTCGAAGAGGAGGAGTTCGTATTGCCGGATCCTCCGGCCTTCCCGATTAAGCGATAGGATCAATCGGTAGGTTCAAAGAACCGTAACAGGTGATAGGTTCACAGCCAAATCAAGCGACAGGATCAAGCGGCCGTAATAAACGGCCGCTTTCGATCTCCGGTTGAAACTATCAGGCGAAACGTCACGCTGTGGCGGCAATAACATTTAACCTCTCTTTCTTGGTTGAAAACGGAAGGAGAGATTTCCGTTTTTTTCCGAGAGGGTGACTGTCCCGCCATCCTGCAGCTTCCCGAAGAGCAACTCGTCGACCAGGCGGTTTTTGATGTGTTCCTGGATTACGCGGGTCATGGGACGGGCGCCAAAGGCCGGGTCATAGCCCTTGTCGGCGATCCAGTCCACAGCGTTGCGGGTCAGGTGTATTCTGACCTTCTTGTCCTTGAGCTGATCCTCCAGCTCGCGGATGAACTTGTAGACGATGCTTTCCACGACATGACGGTCGAGATGGCGGAATATGACAGTGCCGTCCAGACGGTTGCGGAATTCGGGGCTGAAGTGTTTTTCAATCGCTTTTTTCGGGTCGCCACCCGGTTTTTTGGTATCACCGCCAAAGCCGATGTTGGACCGGGCCATTTCCCGGGATCCGATATTGGACGTCATCACCAGCAGTACATTCCGGAAATCCGCCTTGCGCCCGGTGTTGTCGGTGGCCGTCGCATAGTCCATGATCTGGAGCAGGATATTGAAGATATCGGCATGGGCCTTTTCGATTTCATCGAGAAGCAACACCGAGTTGGGCTGCCGGCGAATGGCATCGGTCAGCAGACCGCCCTGCTCAAAGCCGACATATCCGGCGGGAGCACCGATCAGGCGTGAGACCGTGTGTTTCTCCATATACTCGCTCATGTCAAAACGGATGAGGGGAACACCCATCTGTTCCGCCACCTGCCGGCAAAGCTCGGTCTTGCCCACGCCCGTAGGTCCGGAGAAAAGGAATGAACCAATCGGTCGTGCGTTGTTGCCCAAACCGGCCCGGCTGCGTTTGACAGCGGCTACGACGGCATGAACGGCTTCTTCCTGACCGTATACATGACGGTTCAGATTGCCTTCAAGGTCACGAAGGCTCTGTTTTTCAGCTCCGCCTACCTGCTGGACCGGCACCCGGGCCATTTTGGATATGAGCGCTTCGATGTCTCGAGGAGTGACCTGCTTCCGGTCACCCGGCTGCAGCGAGACCTGCGCACAGGCCTCATCGATCACATCAATGGCTTTGTCGGGCAGCCTCCGGTCGTTCAGGTAGCGTGCCGAAAGCCGGACAGCCGACTCCAGCGCGGAGGGTGTGATTCGCAGGCCGTGGTATTCCTCATACACCCCTTTCAGTCCTTTGAGGATATCGATGGTTGTATCGATCGAGGGCTCATCGATTTCAACGGTCTGAAAACGCCTGGAGAGCGCACGATCCTTCTCAAAATGGTTCTTGTATTCTTCAAAGGTGGTGGTCCCGATACAGCGTATTTTGCCGTCCGCCAGGACGGGTTTCAGCATACTTGAGGCATCCATGGTGCTTGATCCGGCCGCTCCCGCACCGATGATAGTGTGTATTTCATCGATGAAGAGGATGACATCTTTACGGTTCTTCAGGGCTTGAATCACCCCTTTGAGTCGGGCCTCGAAATCACCCCGAAACCGCGTTCCGGCCAGCAGAGTGCCGAGATCCAGGGCGTATATTTTGAAGTCACGGATACGTTCGGGTACTTCGCCCGCTACAATTTTCTGAGCCAGACCCTGTGTGATGGCGGTTTTCCCTACTCCGGAATCCCCCACAAAAACCGGGTTGTTTTTTTGGCGTCGGCAGAGGATTTCAATGGTGCGTCCGATCTCCATGTCACGCCCGATCACGGTGTCGAAATCATTGTTTCGCGCCCTTTCGGTCCACTCTTCGGTATAGAGCTTTAAAAAATCAGTCCCGGGCTTTTTTCTGGTGCGGGTGCCGGGCCTGGGAGGCGCGTCCGCCTGATCCGGGTCTGTGTGAGTCCGATCCGGGTCTGAGTCCGTGTGGTGCCTGAAAGTCCGATCCGGGTCTGAGTCCGTGTAGTGCCTGAAAGTCCGATCAGGGTCTGTGCCGGCCTGATCCGGATCCGCGTCGCCTTGTTGCCCGTCTGTCCGGTCCGGGTCTGTGTGAGCCTGATATCTGCCTCCATCATCTGCGTCTCCTTCACCGGACAGGTCGCCGGTATGATGCTCCCCTTCACCCGTTTCAAATCCTGGCTTGGAAATGCCATGCGATATGTAGTTGAGTACGTCGAGTCGGCTGACATCCTGTTTTTCCAGGTAGTGAACGGCAAAAGAGTCCTCCTCGTCAAAAAGGAAAACCAGCAGGTTTCCGACCCCGGCTTTCTCCTGTTCCGAGGCCTGGCTGTGCACGAGGGCACGTTGCAGGATCCTCCGGAATCCGAGCGTGTGAATCGGCTCATGCTCTTTGTCGGTCCTTCTGGGAATGGTCTTGTAAAAAGTATCCAGATCCTCACGCAGCATATCAAGGTCCGTTCCGCTGTTTTGCAGGATACGGGCTCCTTGTTCCTCGTCGGTCATGGCACCCAGAAGATGTTCCGGGGTTACCATCTCATGGTTGAGATGTTTTGCGAGAAGAAAAGCATCTCGAAGAACTTTGTCAAGGTTTTTACTGATCATCACGCTTCCTCCAGGGAACACTGAAGAGGGAAACCGGCCTCTTTGCTGGTCCGGGCCACCATTTCGATTTTGGTCTCGGCAATATCACGTGCATAGACACCGCACACACCCGATCCTTTCTTGTGGACATCATTGGTAATCTTGATGGCTTCCGGCACGGACTTGCCGAAGATGGCCGTCAGTATGCCCACCACAAAGTCAAAGGTGGTATAATCATCATTGAGCAGCAGCACCCGGTAAAGTGGTGGAACCCGGACTTTTTCTTCCAGTCCGGACCGGGTTAGTGTGTCGCCATGTGTTCCGGTGTCATCCAATGCTAGTTCTCTTTTTTCGGTTGATCATATTGGACCATTCCACCCTGATGATGTAAACATGCCAGGAACCGGCAGGAAATCAGGTTGAGGATCGGTCCTTTTCGGTTTAATTACGAATATAAATTATCGGTTTGTATGCGGTCAGGCAAATCGTTTCCCATCTGTTTTGAAAGGAATGGACATTTCATCTGTTCAAACAAAAAAAAAACAAGCGGTCAGATGGAGTGTCCATGACGTTTTTAATCATGC
>SLHZ01000158.1 GCA_007135895.1 Balneolales bacterium
ATGATGCAGAACAAGGGCAGTATCCTCGCTGTGGATATTTCTGCAGACCGGATCAACCAGATTGCAGACAATGTCACCAACTATGGAGCTGAAATCGTGAAAGTCCAGCGTGCCGATGTGATCGCCGAACGCTTCAAGCTGGTAGACGCGGTTCTGCTTGATGTCCCCTGCTCCGGTACCGGCGTGCTGTCCAAACGGGCTGACCTGCGCTGGAGACGTAAGGAATCGGATCTCGAAAAGTTAACAGCAAAACAAGATGAACTTCTTGATGCTGCAGCTAATATGGTGAAAAGAGGAGGGCGATTGGTCTACTCGACCTGTTCTATTGAACCCGAGGAAAACATGGAGCGGATCACACATTTTCTCAGCGAATACGATAACTTCGAACTCGAAAAGCTCGAAGATTATCTGCCCGAAGTAGTACTCTCTGAAGACGGGACATCCTATCAGACCGTGCCGCATATTCACAAGTGCGACGGACACTTTGGGGTACTGCTCCGACGAAAAGTATGACATCCGCCATACGGCCTCAACAGCAACACATCACCATTTAACAATCTGCAATATCGCCATGTCCAGCTCGAACAGGGATACCAACGAGATACCCAAGCATTATGACCCCGCAGCCATTGAAGATCAATGGTATCAATACTGGCTGGACCATGACATGTTTTTTGCAGACCGGGAATCGGGCCGGAAACCGTTTACCATCATGATGCCCCCGCCCAATGTAACCGGAGCCTTGCATATGGGCCATGCACTGCAGGGCGCCGTGCAGGATGCAATAACCCGGCTGAAACGGATGCAGGGATATGAATCACTCTGGCTGCCGGGCACGGATCATGCGGGTATCGCAACCCAGAATGTCGTGGAACGGCATATTCGGCAAACGGATAACAAGACACGCCATGACCTGGGACGGGAAGCGTTTGTGGCAAAGGTTTGGGAGTGGAAAGAAAAATACGGCGAGATCATCACCCGGCAGTATAGCAAACTCGGCGTCAGCTGCGACTGGAGCCGCGAACGATTTACCATGGATGAAGGACTCTCACGGGCTGTTCAGGAGACCTTCATACGACTGCACAACGAAGGTCTTATTTACAAGGGAAACTACCTTGTCAACTGGTGCCCGGTTGACATGACGGCCATATCGGACGAAGAAGTGGAACATGTGGAGCGCAAAGGCCATATGTGGCATGTAGCTTATCCGCTCGATGAAGCCACAAAAGAACGCTCGGGAACCGATCACATCACCATTGCCACAACAAGACCCGAAACCATACCGGCCGACACAGCGGTGAGTGTCCACCCGGAGGATCCGAGGTACCGTGACATGATTGGCGGACACGCCATCGTACCCACTACCGGTCGCAAAGTCCCTGTTATCGCCGATGATTACGTAAAAATGGATTACGGCACAGGGGCACTGAAGGTCACACCGGCCCACGATGAAAATGACTTTGACATCGGCAAACGGCACGGTCTGCCCGTCCTGAACATCATCAACCTTGACGGCACCCTCAATGAAGCCTCGGGACGCTACAAAGGAATGGACCGTTTCGATGCCAGAGAAGAGATTATCCGGGATCTGGAAAATGAAGGCCTGCTTGTCAAGGTGGAGGACTATGTCAACCAGATCGGTATCTCCAGCCGCAGCAAGGCCATTATCGAGCCTCTTCTGTCGGACCAGTGGTTTGTCAGCATGAAGCCCTTCGCCGATAAAGCGATGGCTGCCAGCAGAAACGGCGAATTCCGATTCTATCCTGCCCGCTGGGAAAACGAATTTTTCCGATGGATGGAAAACATCAGGGACTGGGTCATATCCAGGCAGCTCTGGTGGGGGCACCGCATTCCGGTCTGGTATCATACCCGCGACGACGGCTCCATCGACAACAGCCGCGATTATATCGTCAGTATCGAACAGCCCGAAGAAGGCATGATCCAGGACCCCGATGTTCTGGATACCTGGTTTTCTTCCTGGCTTTGGCCGTTTTCCACCCTGGGCTGGCCGGATAACACTCCCGATTACAAAACCTTCTACCCTACCTCCCTCCTGGTCTCAGGCTATGATATCCTCTTTTTCTGGGTAAGCCGGATGATCATGGGAGGCCTTCACCTCACCGGCAAAGCCCCTTACCATGACATTTTCCTGACCGGTATTGTCAAGGACAAGCTGGGTCGTAAAATGAGCAAAAGCCTCAACAACGGTATTGATCCTCTTGAAATGATCGCCCAGTATGGTGCTGATGCCGTTCGTTATTGTCTGATAATTCTTTGCGCCCAGGGCCAGGATATCAAGCTGGATCCGCGCAAGTTTGAAATGGGACGCAACTTCGCAAACAAACTCTGGAATGCATTTCGTTTTCTGAACTTCCATCTGGATCCCTCTGCCGTGTATCCCGATGATCTCTCCGGTCTCCCGGAAAGCGATACGCCTTCTGATTATGAACCCTCCGGCGGGCGAAATACTGCCGGAGAAAACGACCGGGAAGGACTACGGGAAGGACTATCGGGCCAGGAGGACCAGGAGAGTATTTCCAACCTGGATAAAACCATTGACCTGCATCATGAGTGGATGATATCCCGGCTGCACCACACCATTCGCGAGGTGGACGAAGACCTGTCCCGATACCGCCTCAATGAAGCCCTGCTCAAGATCTATTCACTCGTTTGGGACGATTACTGCGACTGGTATCTTGAACTGATTAAACCCGGTCGCGGTGAAACGATGTCTGCTCAAACAGCCGGCCGCGCACTGGTCATTTTCGAAAATCTGCTTAAACTGCTCCATCCTTTCATGCCTTTCATCACCGAAGATATCTGGCAGAGACTCCGCAAGCGGACAGCAGGTCAGGCACTCATCCGTGCCCAATGGCCCCGTTGCGACAGCTCACGGATAAACCCGGAAAGTGAGAAACTCTTTGGCACGATTCAGCAGATCATATCCTCAGTTCGCAATATCCGGGCGGAAATGAATGTACCCGACAACCTGGCTTGCACCATGCTGCTCAAACCGGCAGAGAATATGACGGAGGACCAGCTTCGGAATCACAGACCAATTTTTGAAAAAATGCTGAAACTGGGTGATTTTTCCGTCGATTTGGCCCAGGAACGCCCCCAGGCCAGTGCTTCCCAGGTCATTGACGGCAACCAGCTCTTCGTGCCGCTTGCAGGGCTGATCGATATCGACAAGGAGAAGCAACGCATCCATAAAGAGATCGAAAGACTGACGACTTTCCTGAATACGGTTACAAAAAAGCTCTCCAACCCCGGCTTTTTGAAAAATGCTCCGGAAGAGGTGGTCGAAAAGGAAAAGACCAAAGAGAAGGACGCCCGAATCAACCTCGAGAAAATGCAAGCCATTCTCGCCGATCTCGGTTAGGAACATCAACTGTCCGAACCATCCGTAATCGATACTTCATGCCCACTTTTGTATTGCAAAAAGACGATCCGGAAGAAGCTTCTCCTTCTCCTTTTCTGAAAGACCTGAATCCGCAGCAACGTGATGCAGTGCAGCATACGGATGGTCCGCTTCTGATTATTGCAGGTGCCGGCAGTGGGAAAACAAGGGTCCTTACCTACAGGATTGCCCATCTCCTGTGGCAGAAAAAGGCGTGGCCAAACCAGATACTGGCCCTTACGTTCACCAACAAAGCGGCCCGGGAAATGCAGGACCGGATTTCTCGCCTGGCTGGAGAGCAGGCGGCCGGGCTATGGATGGGCACATTTCACTCATTATTTTCACGTGTCCTGCGTATGGAAGCAGAAAGCCTCGGTTATACACGTGATTTCAGCATCTACGATACGGCCGACAGCGAAAGGCTCATACGAAATATTCTCCGCGAACTTGGCATCAATACCCGGGAGGTTAAACCCAGGGTGCTGCGGCAGATCATAAGCGGAGCCAAGAACCGCCTGCTTGATCCCGATGGCCTGCGCGACATGCCCGCACAAAGCTCACACCATGTCTTGGCCACGGAGGTCTACAAACGCTATACCGTTCGATGCAAAGCAAACAATGCCATGGACTTCGATGATCTGCTCATCAAACCTATCGAGCTGTTTCGCACCTCACCCCAAATACTTGAAAAATATCAGCGCCAGTTCCGTTATGTACTGATCGATGAATATCAGGATACCAATCATGCACAGTATCAGGTAACTCAAATGCTGGCATCAGGCCACCAGAACATCTGTGTAGTCGGCGACGATGCACAAAGCATTTATTCGTTTCGGGGGGCCGATATTACAAATATCCTCAATTTCCATAAAGATTATCCCGAAGCACGACAGATTTCACTGGAACAGAACTACCGGTCGACACAGATGATTCTCAAGTGCGCCGATTCTGTTATAAGAAACAACCGCTCCCGGCTCGAAAAAAAACTGTGGACCCGCAATGATCAGGGTGAAACCGTCACCGTTATCGATAATTATGACGAACGGGACGAGG
>SLHZ01000064.1 GCA_007135895.1 Balneolales bacterium
GAATCCACCTTCACCTCTCTGGTGGATATCGCACGGGAAATCTATCCGCTTCTGCCCGTCCGGCAGCTTATGACCATACGATATCCGGTGATCGAGCATATCGGATATATCCGGGTACCGGTGCTTGTTGCCCATAGTCCGCAAGATGAAATCATTCCGTATCGTTTTGGCAGAAAAGTATTTGAAGCAGCCAACGAACCGAAACAGTGGCTGGAAATGAGAGGAGGTCACAATGACGGTTTCATTATTACGGGCAAAGCATACCAGGATGCATACGATACATTTTTAACAAGCGTTCTGAATTAATGACCCAATCAAGTTATACATAATAATTATCCATGCAGAATCATACGCCTGAGAAAAAACATTTTATTATTACCGGTGCGTCACGGGGTTTGGGGCGGCATATCGCCCTGCTGCTGGCTGCTCCTGATGCGGTCTTGCATCTGGTCAACCGGCGTAAGTCATCCGGACTTTTCCATGAACTGCAAGAGAAGGGGGCCGAAGTGCATGGCCATGTCTGTGATCTGGGCAACGAAGAAGACTTCCGGCCGCTGATCCGTGATATTGCCGCTCTGGCTGACCCGGCGAAAACCGGTTTCATCGCACTCATCAACAATGCCGGTACCATCGTGCCTGCGGGACCGGCCGGCAAGTACCGTGCTTCCGAATACCTGACAAACCTCAAAATCAACTATACCGCACCGGTCATGCTGACCCACAGCTTCCTGGAAGAATACCAGGATGCTCCCTTGACCAAGCGGGTTGTCATGATATCCTCAGGTGCGGCCCTCAAACCCTTGTACGGATGGAGTCACTACTGCAGCAGTAAAGCCGGTATCAACATGTTTGCCAAAGTAGTAGGGCTGGAGCAGGAACAAAAAAAGCATCCCGTTGGTATCGTATCGTTCAATCCCGGTCCGATCGACACCGATATGCAGGAGCAGATCCGCAAGACATCTCCCGACGATCTGCCCATTGCCCGCGACCTCAAGAAAACGTGGGAAGAAGGAGAGATGGGCGATGTGCGTGAAATGGCCGGCCGCCTTGTCCGGCAGCTTCTGGCCGACTACTTCCCGTCGGGTAAGGTGCTCAGCCATCTGGATATCTGACAAATTTCATATTATCTGTTCATCCCAGGAACTTCATCATGTGTACCTTTTCCCATCTGCACTGTCATTCCCAGTACAGTCTGCTTGACGGTGCCGCCGCCATCAGCAAAATGGTCGACAAAGCGGCGGAACACGGAATGCCTGCTCTGGCTCTGACCGACCACGGCAACATGTTCGGCGTACCCGCTTTTGTGAACCAGGCCCGCAAGAAAAAAATCAAACCCGTCATTGGCTGTGAGTTCTACATCACACCGGTCGGCATGGCGGACCGTAAAAGCAGGGAACGCTACCATCAGGTTTTGCTGGCCCGCAACAAGGAAGGCTACCGTAACCTTGCGCGTCTCACTTCCCTGGGTTTTGTCGAAGGCCTCTATTACAAACCCCGTATCGATAAAGAGACACTGACCCGTTATGCCGGGGGTCTGATCGCAACGACCTGCTGTCTTCAGGGCGAAGTCAACCAGACCTTGCTCAGAAAGGGGGAGGCCGAAGCCCGGCGGGTTTTTGAATGGTATCTGGAGCTTTTTGGTGATGACTACTATATCGAGTTGCAGCGACATGGCTTGCAGGATCAGGATATCTGTAACGAGGCACTGATTCGATGGAGCAGGGAATATGGTGTGAAGATGATTGCCACCAATGATTCGCACTATATCGAGAAAGAGGATTCGGAAGCCCATGACATCCTGCTGGCACTGCAGACCAATGCCGATATCAACGATCCCAACCGCTTTCGCTTCACCGATGATGAAAAAAAACTCAATCCGGAGTTTTATCTCAAGACACCGGCTGAGATGAAAGAGCTGTTCCGTGATGTGCCCGAGTCAATCGACAACACGCAGGAGATTGTCGACAAGGTTGATGAGATACCGCTGAGATCGGAATTGCTGCTGCCCCACTTCCATGTTCCAAAGGGCTTTGGCGACATGAACGGCTATTTGCGACATATCACCTACGAGGGGGCGGCAAAGCGCTACGGAGAACTGACCAGTGAGATCACCGAACGCATCGAGCAGGAGCTGGCGATCATCCGTGACATGGGTTTTGCCGGCTATTTTCTCATTGTGGAAGGATTTACGACCGAAGCGAGGAAAAGGGGAGTCTATGTGGGACCCGGCAGGGGATCGGCGGCCGGCAGTATCGTCGCCTACTGCATCGGGATCATCAATATCGATCCGCTGCGTTATGATCTGCTGTTCGAGCGTTTCCTGAATCCCGAGCGGGTAAGTCCGCCCGATATCGATATTGATTTCGACGATACCGGCCGGCAAGCGGTCATCGACCATGTCGTGGAGAAGTACGGCCGTGATAATGTGGCACAGATTGTGACATATGGTACCATGAAAGCCAAGACCGCCATTCGCGATGTGGGACGTGTGCTGGGCATTCCCCTGAGTGAAGTAAACCGCATCGCCAAGCTTTTTCCCGAGCGGCCGGGTATGGATACCTTTGAAAAGGTGACCGATCCCGGTGTGAATCCGGATACGGCAGAGGAGATCAACGAACTCTTTGAACATTCCGACCGGCAGATACGGAAAATGATGCGTTTTGCGAGAACTCTGGAGGGATGTCCGCGTCAGACCGGCATTCATGCCGCCGGAGTGATCATTGCTCCCGGCCGCGTGTATGACTATGTGCCGGTAGCGCTCTCGAAAGAAAAAGATGTCATCACACAGTACGACGGCCCGAGCTCAGAGGAGTGCGGATTGCTGAAAATGGATTTTCTTGGTCTCAAGACGCTATCCATTCTCAAAACCGTCATCCGGCTGGTCAGGGAAGCCACCGGCAAGGAGTACCATCTCGATGACATCCCGTTCGATGACAAGAAGACCTTCGAACTTTATCAGCGTGGCGATACGGTGGGGACATTTCAATTTGAATCCGACGGTATGCGCCGCTACCTGCGGGAACTCAAACCGGGCAGTATCGACGATCTGATTGCCATGAATGCACTCTACCGTCCGGGCCCCATGCAGTTTATCCCCGAATATATTGCCTGCAAGCACGGTAAAAAGAAGGTGACCTATCCGCATCCGATGCTCGAGGATGTGCTGAAACCCACGTATGGAATCATGGTCTACCAGGAACAGATCATGAAAGTGGCCCAGGTCATGGGAGGCTTCACACTGGGACATGCCGACATGCTGAGGCGTGCCATGGGGAAAAAGAAAGAGAAGGAAATGGCCGAGATGAAGGTACGTTTTCTCGAGGGCGCCAGAGAGCGGGGTGTGGATGACAAAGTGGCCAAAGACGTTTTCGACAAGATGGCCTATTTCGCCGGCTACGGATTCAACAAATCCCACTCGGCCGCCTATTCGGTTGTGGCTTATCAGACGGCCTATTTCAAGGCCAATTATACGGCACTTTACCTGGCTGCAGTCCTCACGCACAACATGAATGAAATCAAGAAAGTATCCCATTTTATCGAGGAGTGCTACCACATGAGTGTTCCGGTGGATCCGCCCAATATCAATACCGGAGAGGCCTTCTTCACGGCCCGGGAGGAGAGAGTGCAGTACGGGCTGAGCGCCATTAAAGGCGTGGGCTCGTCGGCGGTGGAACAGATCGTCATGGAGCGCCGGGAAAACGGTCCGTTTACCACTATTTTTGACTTTACTTCACGTATTGACCTGCGCAGCTGCAATCGCAAAATGCTCGAAAGCCTGATCCGTGCCGGTGCTTTTGATGATCTGCATGGCAACCGGGCCCAGTTGATGGAGAGCCTTGAAGACGCACTGAATTATGGTGCCCGAATGCAGGAGGAAAAAAGCCGGAACCAGGTCAGCCTTTTCGGCAACGGCGACGGTCCGGGCGCATCACGAGCCCCCGAACCCAAACTGCGGGAAGCGCCCAAATGGTCCAATATGGAGAAGCTCAAACAGGAGCGTGAACTGATCGGTTTTTTCCTGAGCGGGCACCCGCTGGACAAGCACAGGGAAGATATCACGCTTTTCTGCACGCACAACCTGGGAGAGGAGGGACTTCGCGGACTGCCGGACCGGGCACCGGTCGTCTGTGCCGGTATCATAACCGCCGCGCGACACACCCGTGACAAGAAGGGGCGGCCAATCGCATTCCTCACCATGGAGGATGAAAAAGGAAGTAACGAGGTACTGGTCTTTTCAGAATGCTACGACAAGACCATGAACCTGCTGCAGGTCGACAACCTGGTGGTGGTCGACGGCCAGGTCACCATACGCGACGGCACCCCCAAGATTATCGCCAGGGATTTTGACCGCATCGAAAACCTGAGGGAGAAAAACCAGGGACAGCTTCTGCTCAGTCTCACGCTGAAGACAGAAAAACTCCAGACCGATGAATTGCAGGAACTGGC
>SLHZ01000225.1 GCA_007135895.1 Balneolales bacterium
AAAAAATCCGGGAAAAGAATCTGGCTGACGCTTCTGATCATTGCTGTTGTACTGGTGGTGGTTGCAACTGTCGGGAGGATGGCCGGATGGATTGGTGGCAGCCCTCCGGGCCACCTGGTGGAGACCTCTGAGGTTTCGGAACGAACCATCACCCGCATTGTCACCGCTACCGGCCGCATTGAACCGGAGGTGGAAGTCAAGATAGCACCGGATGTATCAGGTGAAATCGTTGAGCTCAATATACGTGAAGGCGATTTTGTCCGGGAAGGAGAGGTTCTTCTTAGAATACGTCCCGATATCATCCAGGCCCGGCTCGAAGAGATCAACGCTCTCCTGCTTCGCCAGAAATCCGATATGGAACGGGTTCGTGCCTCGATGCTCAGAGCCAAAAACGAGTATGAGCAGAAAAGCCAGCTTTTTCAAAGGGATATGATCTCCCAGCTTGAGTACGAAAACTCCCGCCGTTCCTATGAAGCCGAACAGGCTGCTTTGATGGCCAGCAGCTACCAGGTTGAAAATGCCAGGGCACAACTGCGCAGAATTGAGGAAGAGCTCCGGCAGACCACCATTCTGGCACCCATGACCGGCACCATCAGCCGGCTGGATGTGGAACGCGGAGAACGGGTTGTTGGCAGCATTCAGATGGCTGGAACAGAGATGCTTCGTGTAGCCCATATGGAGCAGATGGAAGTACGGGTCAACGTCAATGAGAATGATATTGTCTATGTATCGGAAAACGATACCGCCCGTATTGATGTGGATGCCTATCCGGGACGTAACTTCGTAGGTGTAGTGACAGAAATTGCCAATTCGGCTGTTACCCGCGGAGCAGGCACCACGGAACAAATTACCGAGTACCCCGTCAAGATCCGTATTCTGAGTTCGCATAATATCGGCGAAAGGCGGCCCGGCAGTCCGCGTCCCGACGCAACGGTTACTCTCACCGGTTCGGAAGTCACCATAGCGGAGCCCATCGCTTTTTTCAAACCTGGCATGACAGCCATGGTCGATATCGAGACCTTGCGGGAAATCAATGTGCTGGCCGTACCGTTGCAGGCGGTCACCGTGCGTGACTTCAGCCTTCTCGATGAAGAAACGGATAATCCCGGAACAGAGGATATGAGAAGGGTTGTCTTCCGTGTCAACAACGGCAACGCAGAGATGGTGGAAGTACAGACCGGCATCAGTGACGACCGCTTTATCCATATCCTTTCCGGCCTGGAAAAAGGAGATGCTGTTGTTTCAGGTAACTTCCGGGTTGTATCCCGCGTACTCCAGGATGGTGATGCCGTACGGACCGGTGATGACTGACTCCTCCGAACCGGAGAAACTCCAATTTGAATCAGCAAAAAATTTCCAATTTCAGCACGCACAAAAAAAACCACCTTGAGCAGGCACGAAAAAAACCAATTTGAACCCGCAATTTTGACCATACCTCCTTACCAAAAACGAAAAGAGCCATGAACGAACAAGCCATTATTTCCATTCGGGAGCTGACCAAAGAATACGAGATGGGCAACCAGAAAGTCCATGCACTGCGCGGAGTCGATTTTGATATTAACAGGAATGAATACGTGGCTATCATGGGTCCTTCGGGATCGGGCAAATCCACGCTCATGAATATCATAGGCTGCCTGGACACTCCATCGTCGGGTTCTTACTGGCTGAATGGTCAGGATGTGAGCCATTTGAGCGACAATGAGCTGGCCGAGGTCCGGAACCGTGAAATCGGTTTTGTCTTTCAGACTTTCAACCTGCTTCCCCGTTCCGACTGTCTTGCCAACGTTGAGCTTCCCCTGATCTATGCCGGAGTCCGCTCCTCGGTACGCAAGGCCAGGGCTCTCGAAATGCTCGACCGGGTGGGGCTTTCTGACCGGGTGGACCATAAGCCCAATGAGCTGTCAGGCGGACAGCGTCAGCGTGTGGCGATTGCCCGGGCCCTGGTCAACAACCCGACCATTCTGCTGGCGGATGAGCCGACCGGTAATCTGGATTCCCGGACCGGCCAGGAGATCATGCAGCTCTTTGAAAAACTATATGAGTCGGGCCACACAATTATTGTCGTCACCCACGAACAGGATGTCGCCCGCCACAGCCGGCGCATTATACAACTCTTCGACGGAAAAATCGCATCCGATGAGCCGGTCAGGGAACCGGGAATGGTCGAATAAGCCGTTCCCGCATCAAAGAGCTGATTCTCTGCGAACGGGGAAGAGTGCCGCCTTGATGATTTCGTGAATGTTCGGAACCGGCTGATTCTGTGCGAACGGGAAAGAGTGTCCCGGTGTTTTGATTTACATGTCTACGCAAAGCTATCCTGTATATGATGTTATCGTCGTCGGAGCCGGAATGGGGGGACTCGTTGCCGCCTCCTTGCTGGCCCGTGACGGTTTTCGCGTACTGGTGCTGGAAGCTTCGCATCTGCCCGGCGGATGCAGCTCCTCCTACACCAGGAAAGGGTATGTTTTCGAATCGGGCGCAACCACCCTCACCGGACTCGATCTGCATCAGCCGCTGGATCAGCTCTGCAAGATGCTGGGAATCACACTGCCGGTGCAGCGAATCGATCCGCCCATGACCGTATGGTCCGGCGGTGACCCGGTCACCCGTTTTACCGACCGGGAGGCATGGATACGCGAAGCCGGACGGGCTTTCGGGCTTGAGAAGGCCCAGAGACGTTTTTGGGAAAAAACCTTTGAGATCAGTGACACCGTCTGGC
The DNA here is from genome assembly GCA_007135895.1 of Balneolales bacterium. Lineage (GTDB taxonomy): Bacteria > Bacteroidota > Rhodothermia > Balneolales > Natronogracilivirgulaceae > SLHZ01. The sequence continues at coordinate 2,720 of SLHZ01000225.1, forward strand.
GGCTGGCCGGAAAAAACCGTTTCTTCCCGCCTCTGACGCTGCGTGAATGGATCGAACTGGCTTTCAACAACAGCATCCGTGATTTCCCGATGTTGCGTTATGCCCGGCAGTCGGTCCGCCAGGTGATGCGGGACTCCGGTGTGGATATCCCCGTTTTTCGCCGCTTTGTGGATGAACAGCTCATGATAACCGCGCAGAGTAAAAGCGACGATACGCCTTACCTTTTCGGCGCGCCGGCCCTATCGTATACCAATTACGGCAATTACTATGTTCCCGGCGGACTCATTGAGCTGGTTAATGTCCTCTCTGATTATATTGTGGCCCATGGCGGGGAAGTTCGGTGCCGCAACCGGGTTGAGCGGATCATTCCGCGCAGGGAATGGCAGCAGGATCGGGGAAATGGCGAAGCGAATGACATTGCGATAGGCGGTTACGTGGTGGAAACCAACCGATCCCGTTACATCGGAAGACAAATCATCACCAATATCCCGGTCTGGAATCTGCCGGATATCACGACCGGTGCCACACAGAAGATTTTTCAGGGTTATGCGGACCGTTATGACGAAGGCTGGGGGGCTTTCACCATGGGGCTGGCAACACGCGACAGCTATCCCGATGACCTGACTCTGCATCACCAGATCCTTGTCCCGGAGCCTTTGCCCCACACCGGTTCCGAATCGGTTTTCGTGAGTTTTTCGCAACGGAACGATACCTCACGCGGACCCTCGGGAACACGGGTCCTGAATATTTCCTGCCATACCCCCACGCAACCCTGGTTCCGCAAAGGCGAGGCCTACGATACAGCGAAGAGTGAGACAAGTGAGGCAATCCTTGATATCCTTGAAGCCTCCCTGCCCGGTTTTGAACGAAAGGAAATCCTGGTCCGCTTTGAAGGAACTCCCGTGACCTGGCAGAACTGGGTCTTCCGCCGGCAGGGCAGAGTGGGAGGGCTGCCGCAAAGCATGAATCGCTCCCTGCTCGACTGGCCGCCGGTTCGGCCCCCGGTGGACCACTGGTATCTTACCGGGGATACCGTTTACCCGGGGCAGGGCATTCCCGGTGTGACACTCAGCGGGATTCAGGCCTACTACCGTATTGTCTCCGAGCAGCTGCGGTCCGGCATTTCGCCAAAATAAGTCCTATATTTCCTTCTTAATCTGCATTTTTGTTGTCTCTGCCAACGTTGCGGTCTCTGCTTTTTATACAGTCTCTGCAATTATGTTGTCCCGGCAGCTTATTGCTGCCTCTGCACTTGCTGAAACCAATGCTGTTTTTCACAGTCCGTGAAATTGTTGAAACCAATTCATATTTAACTGTCTTTACCACCTGTTTTAAAACTCCAAACCCCGACTAAATCAAACCGTTTTGAGCTACCAAGGTGATCCATACCAGCCGGCCATGCCGTTTTCCCTTTTTCCGCCGGCCATCAAGCATCTGCTGATTATCAACCTGCTGTTTTTCATGGCATTGATGACCCCGGGCCTGCAGCAGTATATCTTCCGCTTCGGCGCTCTGTGGCCACTCGGACACCCCTTTTTCATGCCCTGGCAGCTGGTGAGCTACATGTTTCTCCATGCCGGTTTCGGGCATATCATTTTCAACCTGTTTGCCTTGTGGATGTTTGGCCAGTCGATTGAGCGCGCATGGGGTACCCGCCGATTTGTGAGCTACTATTTCATAACCGGTATCGGAGCCGCGCTGCTGCACATGTTTATT
>SLHZ01000282.1 GCA_007135895.1 Balneolales bacterium
AGTTGTATCTTGTGGATCATGCCTCTGGAATACGACATAACCGTTTCTCCTGAAATCGCCGGAGATCAAAGCCGGCTTAGGGATCATGTTGCTTCGATAACGAATGTCCCGGTGTCGGAATGGCAGCATCTTGCCATCATACGCCGGTCCTATGACGCCCGTGGCCGGCGGGTTCGGGTTCACCTGAAAGTGCGTATCTGTCGAAAGGACGATCCCCTTCCCAATCCCCCCGCTCTTCCGGACTATCCTGATGTGAGAGAGGCCGAAGAGGTTGTCATCGCGGGGGCGGGGCCGGCCGGTCTTTTCGCCGCCCTTCGTCTGATCGAAAAGGGCATGAAACCGGTTATCCTGGAACGGGGAAAGGATGTGAGGGAACGAATCCGGGATATCCGGGCGATCAATGTGCGTCATGAGGTGAATGAGGACTCCAACTATTGTTTTGGGGAAGGAGGCGCCGGTGCCTATTCCGACGGAAAACTTTACACCCGGTCGGTTAAGCGCGGCAATGTCAGGGCGGTGCTGGAGAAGCTGGTCGCCTTTGGGGCCTCGCCGGAAATCCTGGTGGACGCGCACCCGCATATCGGAACCAACAAGCTGCCCGGAATCATCGCCAATATCCGGAATTTTATCCGGCACCAGGGAGGTGAAATACATTTTAATGCGCGTGTTGTTGATCTGACGGTCCGGTCCGGGGAGGTGCACGGCGTCGGACTGATGGATGGCACCCGCATACCAGGCCGCCGCGTCATACTGGCGACCGGCCATTCGGCACGTGATGTTTTCGAAATGCTGCATAGGCAGGGTATTGCGTTGGAGTGCAAGCCGTTTGCTTTGGGTGTGCGTGTTGAGCACGATCAGCGTCTGATTGATCGAATCCAGTACTCCTGCCATGATCGAGGCAAATATCTGCCCCCGGCTTCCTACCGGATCGTGAGGCAGATTGGCGGGCGCGGTGTGTACAGTTTCTGCATGTGCCCGGGCGGAGTTATCGCACCCTGCGCAACGCGGCCCGGCGAAATCGTAACCAACGGATGGTCGTCATCACGGCGCGCCCGGTCAACAGCCAACTCGGGTATTGTCGTTGAGTTGCGGATGGAGGATTTTAAAAAATTCGAGGACAAAGGTCCGCTGGCGGCCATGTTCTTCCAGCAGTCTGTGGAACAGAAAGCCTGGGAACTCGGCGGGAAGACCCAGGCCGCACCGGCCCAGCGGATGGAAGATTTCGTCCGGCGACGCGTATCGGCCACCCTCCCCAAAACCTCCTATGCGCCCGGTGTCACCCCGGCTGACCTCCATGAGGTGCTTCCGGAACGGGTCGCCCATGCTCTTGCCGATGGCTTCCGGGCTTTTGGCAAGATGATGCGCGGTTTTTATACCAATGAGGCCACTCTGCACGCCCCGGAGTCCAGAACGTCATCCCCGGTCCGCATTCCGCGTCATCCGGATACCCTGGAGCATGTGGGCATTCAGGGACTCTATCCGTGTGGTGAAGGCGCGGGCTATTCCGGCGGTATTGTTTCGGCCGCGCTGGATGGAGAACGCGTGGCAGAAAAAATAGAAACCTGATGAAGTTCGGTTCGCTTTCCAGTCTCTCTTCTGACCCATCTCCCGGTCCTACACTCGGTCCCGCTCCCGTTTTAATCCGTTTGTTTTTTGCCTGGAGTCTTGTTTTGATGGCTATCTCATCAAGCGGAGCAAATCCGTGGAAGAGTGGAGCGGGTTCGTGGGAGAGTGGAATTGGTCCATGGAAGAGCGAAGCCGGACCATGGAGTAACGAAAGCAGACCGATGTACAGCGATAGTAGTCCACAGAAGAGTGAAACCGGTCCGCATAAAGAATCCCGGCCCTCCCGGTTCTCTGTATCGTTCCGGGCAGGGGACACCTATCTCGAAATCAGGGAAGAGAGTTCCTGGCGTCCGATCTTCCTGAAGGGGGTGAATATGGGCATTGCCGTCCCCGGCACAACACCCCTGGATATGAAAGCGGCTCCGGAAGATTATCTCCGCTGGTTCCGCATTATTCAGGAGGCCGGATTCAATTCGATACGGATTCTGACCCGCTATCCTCCTGAGTTCTACCGTGCGCTGGACCACTTCAACAGAAGGCACCCCGAAAAACCACTGTACCTTTTTCAGGGGATATGGCTTGAAGAGGAACTGCCCGGCTACGATGGCAACCTCTTCTTTTTAACGGGATCGTTTGATCGTGAAATAAGGGAGAATATCCGGGCGATCCATGGCGATATCAATCTGCCAAAGAGACCGGATAAGTCCTGGGGACGTTATGACACGGATGTTTCGGCCTGGGTTGCCGGATATATCATCGGAAGGGAAATCCATCCGGAAGAAGTGAGAATCACGAACCGGGAATGTCCGGAGTGTACATCCTATGAGGGTCGATACCTGTCCATTGACCGCACCCGGGCGACGGAATTCTGGCTTACCGGTCGCCTGGATGAATTGCTTCGTTTTGAGATGGATCAATATGGTACACAGAGGCCGGTTTCTTTTTCCAGCTGGCCCACGCTGGACCCGCTGGATCATCCGGAAGAACGCAATGAGCGTGAAACCATGGAAAAAATTGATCTGGCGAATCTGGATGTCAGCCGGGCACCCGCGGGTTATTTCGCCTCCTATCATGTTTATCCCTACTATCCGGAATACATAAGCTGTGACCCGCGTTATGATCAGGGTAATGATCGCGGTATTGGCCACAGTAATGATCGGGGTATTGGTCACAGTAATGACCGGGGTGGTGACCCCGGTATTGACCGGAAACAGCGCGATCATGAGCCACACCCCGTGTTACCCTATCTGACGCGGCTGAAGAGCCACTATCCCCGGTTTCCGTTAGTCATTGGAGAGTTCGGAGCCTCCACCGGATGGGCCGAAGTACACCGCTCCTGTCAGGGTACACGGTATGGCGGATACACCGAATCAGAGCAGGGTGATGAGATAGCCCGCCAGTTTGAGGCGCTGGCAAGGTCCGGAACCGGCGGCGGCATGCTTTTTTCTTTCATGGATGAATGGTTCAAGACCACCTGGCTCACCGATCCGCTGGATCCGTCCATTCATCGGCGAAAACTGTGGCACAATGTAACATCCCCGGAGCAGAATTTTGGCATTATCGGATTCCGGTCCGCCCCCCGCGAGTGGGTGTCCTGGCAGCGCTTTGATCCGGATGACCGGGTAACCGGCCTGGATGCTGTGGCTGATAATGCTTTTTTCCGGATGCGGCTGCATGTCGCGTTTCCCCCCGGTGAGACAGACACGCTCTGGATCAGCATGGATACCTATCGCTCTGATCTTGGAGAGTCCCTGTTGCCTGACGGAAGATCTGTTGAAAATCGTGCCGATTTTGCCTTGATGATAACCGGACATAGCGCACAGCTTTTTGTAGCCGCGCCCGCTAATGTATTTGATGAAGTAACCGCTGAAGCCCCCTTCCGGCCGGGCGCCCGGTCCGGCGTCAGTGACAAAGGGGACTGGCAGCCGGTCCGCTGGTTTGTTGCGGGTCCCGGAGCGGAGTTTCAGGAAATGGGAGCCCTGCGGGTCAAGCGGCCGGGTGAAAGGCCGGACACCCGGGATGGTGTGCGGCTATACGATGACCGGGTGGAAATAAGGCTGCCATGGAATCTGCTGAATGTCACGGATCCGGGCCGGGCCCGGGTTGTACATGACCGGCCGGACAGACCGGGTATCCAAAGTGTACGGACGGATGGCATCCATGTCGGCCTGTTCTGGAGCGAATTCGGGGTGGAAACAAAAAACCGATTTACCTGGCCGCACTGGAACAGGGTGGAAAATGTGGAAGAGTATAAAAAAGACTCTTATGATATAATACGGACGCGGCTGCCGTACCTGAACCCGCACAGGGTTGACTAAAGCGGTTCAATAAAACCGTTGAATCAAGGATTGACTAAAAATGAGTCTCCAGGCCAAGCCGGAAGGTCCAGTTCCTGACAAAAGAACCGGGATCAAAAGAAAGCTCCTGGCGGTACAGGTCCACACTGGCACGAACCGATAACTGCCGGGATACAGAATAGAGGCCTTCGGCACCGGCCTGGGAAGACCGCAGCAGCAGGAAATCCTTGACGGCGGTTTCTCCCACCTGGAAGAGAACTTCATCGGATGATCGTCCGAGTGCTCCCCGGATCATCAGATAGTCTCCTGTGTCATTGAGAAACCATCGCGCGGAACCGGTCCAGGTCTGTCCGGATCTTTTGTTCGAGAAGATGAAATAGGGCCGGACAAGGAATAGAAAAGGTCCGTAATAGTGACCCAGTGAAGGTGTGACGATCCAGGTCTGGTTTCCATTGTCAAAATCGAAAAATCGCATCCCCAGCGAGCCTTCCATTCTGTGCGGAAGGGCCGAAAAAAACTCGATGCCGGCGCGATGCTGCGGATAGATCTTCGCGTCAGAG
>SLHZ01000177.1 GCA_007135895.1 Balneolales bacterium
ATTAAACTCTACCGCAAGAAAAACCGGAAAAAAAAAATACTGTTGCGACATTGTTGCGTTTTGGTTATCATGGAGCGACACTTATTTAGTCTGCGTCTAAATAATATTGCACCTGTCTGGCTTCACCAACGGCTTTGGAGCAGAGATCTTCGGTTGAACAAAGACTAACGGCACTGACCAGCCTAAATCAAAAACCATTTGAAACAACGGACACCAACCGTAGCAGTAACCGCTCCGGTTACTTAATAGCATTCACATGAAACATTCTCAGCCAATACTTCGGACACACAGGCGCAGGATTATTCCATGAATGTTCCATCTGTCCACTTAAATCCAAAATATTATTACCAGATGAAATGTCCATGACCGCAGTCCAGTCACACAGGTACATGATTATAAACGTCATGGACACTCCATCTGACCGCTTGAATCCAAAAATTATAAACAGATGAAACCGCATTATGACAAGCCGCCGTTTTTTTTCGGTGCTTTTAAATCAACTTTCATCCTGATAGCTCTCTTTGCAATTTCCCTGGGGGTTATATCATGCCGTGACAGCAATGACGATCCATCTTATCCCGATCCGGACGGTTTCTCGCTGCGAATCGAAGGAATAGACTTTGTCACTTACCAAAACGGCACATATACCTATAATCCTCAGGGATTGACCCCAGATTTTGAGTTTAATGGCAAAGTTATGCTCAGTAAGACTCATCATGGCGGCAACATTTATGCACCCCGGTATTACACCAATGATATCTTGATTCGCTTTTTCGATGCCCGCGGCAATGCCATTGATTATCCGGAGGAGCGTCTCAGCGATGATTATGATGACATCAATCCCGAGGGCGAATTTCGACTGGAGTGGGAGTGGCTGGACGATGTTACCGACCGGCCGGCCAATATTGAAAATCATAGTGACATGGGATCCTGGCTCTTTCACTTTCGTGCCGACAAGCCCGGTGAAACCGGTATTATATTCAAACTCTATCGTTGTGAGGGTGATCGCCAGATCATTAGAAGGGGCGACAGAACAGATCCGCTCAATCCGGAAACAATCATACGTGAATGTCAGGTTTCCGAAGAAAAAGTGTTTGAAGCCACGGCACCTTTGATGATCCATGTGGACGATTACGAGGGTATCCGGGATGATGGAAGATACCCCCACGAACGTCACTACCGGATCCGTTAAATAGTAAACCTCGGGCAGTCTGGCCCGAAACAGACGTCATATCCATGCTTTCCATATTTCATTATCATCATATATCCATTTTCCTGTTCCTCATTGCAACCCTGGTTGTGACCCTATCCCTCCAGGGGTGCGAAGACAACCCGGTAGATTCGGGTGGCTGGGATCATGTGCCGGCCGTTGGATATGAAATTGAAATGAATGGAAAGGTACTGGTTTCCTACTTCCTGCGTGAGTTTCAATTCGATCCGTCCGGCGCATTAGAGGACTATGTCGTACATGATCCGGACATCCACGTCGGGATTTTTTTTGTTGGCGGCAAGATTGTATTCCAGGATCATCATCTGGATGCGCAAACAGGAAAATCGGCCGAACTTTCCATATATTTCCTGGATGAAAACCGACAACGGCTACAGATACCGGAGTTTTATGTTGACGGTCAGCGAAACCCCGAAGGAGAGTGGAGTCTTGAGTTTCAATATTTCCTGCCACGAAGTCGGGAACAACAGTTCGATCCGAAAGACCGCCCCTACGAAGTGGTATACGATAAAACAAAAGAAACCTGGAAGTTTCACCTCAGGGGTCTTTCAAGCGGAGAGGCGGGCTTGCGCATTAACTTGTTTCACCTGGATCATTACGATATGACTTCAATCCCCTTGCCTATCAAAATGGAAATGGACTGAGAACGGGTATCCCATGGGTATGGAACCGGCCGGGGGGCGCACACTTATTAACTTCCGATTTTCAACGCTTCACTTCTCCTATGTTTAAAAGGATCCCTTTTTTAAACTGGTTGTTTCTGCCGGCATTATTCTTTTTTTCACTATTTGCAGGCCCATCATTTCCCAGCCCATCATTCGCAGGCTCATCAATTGCCGGCCCATTTTTTGCAGACCCATCACTTGGTGGCTCATCATATGCCGGCCCATCTCACGTCGGGCACGAAAGCGGTTCGGAAACCGCAATATCCGCTACAGGGGTAATCCGGGGCTTGGTATTTGATCTGGAAAGTGAAGAGCCGGTACTGCTTGCCTCTGTCTACATACAGGATCTCAACCGGGGGACGGTCACCCGGGAAGAGGGAGTGTTTCTTCTCCGCAATCTGCCCGAAGGGCTTCTTACACTTCAAGTACAGCATGTGGGCTACGAAACAACACACAAACAGGTCCGTGTTCACAAGGATGACACCACAGAGGTACGAATTGGCATACGGCCATCGATATTGCGTTCCTCTGAAATCCGCATTTATGCCCGATACATGCAGGAGGATGAGATTACCACGCATGTTGAGCGTGTGTTGACAGGGCAGCAGCTTCGCCAGCAACTGGGACGAACCATAGCCGAAACACTGGAAGATGAACCGGGCATGGCACAGCGAACCATGGGACCAGCACCGGCACGTCCCGTTTTACGCGGACTTGGAGGAGAGCGGTTGCTGATCCTGGAAGATGGTGGCCGCACCGGAGATTTGTCCGCCACGGCATCTGATCATGCCCTGACCATCGATCCGATGACCGCCGAGCACATTGAACTGATCAGGGGGCCCTCAGCGCTGGTGCATGGTTCCAACACGATGGGAGGTGTAATCAATGTTATACGCGGACAGATTCCGCATGATCTTCCGGACCGTTTCAGCTGGAGTGGAACCATCAAAGGAGAAACGGTCAATAACGGTTTTTCGGGAGGATTGCGCGGATATGGTCCGGTGACTGACCGGCTTCCTCTGGGTGACCGAATGGGATTCCGGTTCGATTTATCCGGCAGAAACACCTCCGATATGGACACCCCTGCCGGTACCCAAATGAACACGGGAATAACCACGCTTAATGCTTCGGCCGGATTAAGCTATATAGATCATTGGGGCATGCTTGGTTTTTCAGGGAATGTCATGGATATGAAATACGGTGTCCCTGGCGGGGAGGGGCTTGCCGAAGCACATCCAAATGGCGTGGATCTGGAAATGTATCGCCGTTATCTCGAAAGCCGGTTTCGGCGCAACTTCTCAGACAGCCGGATCCGGAGGCTTGATATGACCTGGAACTACTCGTTTTACCACCACAAAGAGCTTGAAAAGCCCGATGATCCGACCATTCCGCAGCCGGTGGGAGCCGAATTCGGGGTCCTGACACATAATGGCAAAGTGCACCTGCATCACAACAGTTTCTTTATTTTTGAAAGGGGCCTGGTTGGAATATGGCTGGAGCACAGGGATTACGCATCCGGCGGTCTGACCTATACGCCGGAAACGACGGAATACTCGGTGGCGGCATATGCTTTTCAGGAGCGTGATATCGGCCGTTTCAATCTTCAGGCAGCCCTGCGCTACGACTACCGCCATCTTTCGCCGGAAGAGAAGTCATCCATATTCCTTCCTTCGGATATCACATCCCGCACTTTTTCCGGTCTCTCCGGCTCGGTGATGGGTACCTGGAGTATTCAACCCGGTATGGAAACCGGAGCGACCCTGACCAGGACCCATCGCTCTCCGATCATTGAAGAGTTATATGCCGAGGGTCCGCACCTGGCCAATTTCGCTTATGAAATCGGAAATCCCGGACTTTCGCGCGAGCATGGATGGGGTAGCGAGCTGTTTTTCCGGGTCAGCAGGGAGCACTATCATTTGCATGCCGCTCTGTTCCGCAATCAGATGAGTAATTACATTTTTCCTCAGGACACGGGAGAACCTTCCATTCGAAGAGATGACCTGAATACATTTCAATTTACAGAAAACAAGGTCCTGATGACCGGTGCGGAAGCAAGCGGTCAGATTATGCTTCATCGCAGGCTGCTTGCAGGCGGAACGGCAAGCTATGTTCGGGCTGACTTTATTGAGGATGACGCTTCCTTTCCTTTCTTGGTGCTTGAGAACAAGGAGACATCCGTTCCCATGATGCCTCCGCTCAACAGCCGTTTGTTCCTGGAATACGGACACAGCAGGCTGAAAATAGGGGGAGCGGCCCGACTGTCCGCTCAGCAGAATCGCACGGATCAATTCGAAGAACCAACCGACGCCTACACCGTATTCGACCTGTACACTCAGTACCACACAACCCGGGGGCATATGCTGCACACGTTTTCGCTCACGGTGGAAAATCTGGCCGATACCGAATACCGGAATCATTTATCCCGCATTAAATCGGTTATGCCGGAACCGGGACGCAATGTAAAACTGCTTTACCGTGTCTATTTTTAGATGCGGGCAGGTCCTGATCTACCTGGCCG
>SLHZ01000297.1 GCA_007135895.1 Balneolales bacterium
CATGATCGGCTTTTGTTTCCCTTTTCTTTTTGCAAGCAGGAACAAGCTGAAATTTACAGCCGAATCGGTGATCGGATTCGGTATTCTTTTTATTGGTCTCGAGTTTCTCAAAGAAAGCATACCCGATATCGAAAAGAATCCCGAGATCATTCTTTTCCTGGATCATTTGACCGGATACGGGATAGGCTCAATTTTGATATTTATTGCAATCGGGGCTCTGTTTACGGCCATGACCCAGTCGTCCAGCGCCACCACGGCCATAACACTAGTTATGGTATTCCAGGGCTGGATGGAGTTTCCACTGGCCGCCGCCATGATGATCGGTCAGAATGTTGGCACAACGGTTACCGCCAATATCGCGGCCTCGGTCGCCAATATTCATGCCAAGAGAGCGGCTCTGTTCCATCTGATATTCAATGTCATTGGGATTGTGCCTGTCCTGATGATCTACCCGTTGGTCATGTCCATGATAGACGGTTTGATGATTTCGATGACAGGAACATCCATTACAAATCTGGTTGATGATCCTTCGGCAAGGGCCAATGCCACGATCGGACTTTGCATCTTCCACACGGTATTCAATTTTTTCAATCTGCTGCTGCTGGTGGCCTTTGTCCCCCAGATGGTCCGTCTGGTGGAACGAATGCTGCCGTCACGGGAAGACAGCGACGATGAGTTTCATCTGAAGTACATCAACCGGGGTCTCATGTCATCCATCGCACTTTCCATTAACCAGGCACACCGTGAAATCGAACTCTATGCCCGTCAGATCCGGAAAATGCACAAAAATTTCAGGGAACTGCTTTTCGGCGATCCGAAGAAGGCGGCGAAAATGCTGAAAAAGATCAAAGATCGTGAGAAGCACTGCGACAATATGGAGATAGAGATTGCCGAATACCTCACGGCGATCTCCGAGAGGAATATTACCCATCAGGAATCCAAACGAATCCGGAACATGCTGCGAATGATCGGTGATATGGAAAGGGTGGCAGACCTCTACCATCAGATGTCTTTGAACTATGAACGGGCCGAGGAGATGGAAATAACGCTGGGAGAAGAGCTGCTGTCCGAGTTGAAGGAGATGATGGCACTGGTGGAAAAGTCATTTGACGAAATGACGGCTCGCCTGCCCGGTTTGAATGGCGACAACGATCTTAAACAATCGCTGAAAATGGAGATGGAGATCAACCGTTTTCGCGATGAGTTGAAACAAAAGCACTACGAGCGGATTGAAAAAGGAGTCTACTCACCGATGATAGGTATTATTTACCTGGATTACCTGAACCGGATGGAGAAAGTAGGCGACCACCTGCTGAACATCAACGAAGCCATTGCAGGAAGAAAATAGTCTGCCGGAAGTTAAAAAACGTTTTTTTCCGTTTTACTGTTATAGGTGCAAATAATAGAAAGTAACCCATTAACAGGCTTTGAAACGGAGAAAAGCGATGATGAGCACTTTAAAAAAAGCAACCGGTCTGACTCCGGAAGGAATGGAGCGTCAAATTGAGGTCTCCAGGACTATATTCCGGGTTTTTCTCGTGGTCCTGGTTCTTTTATGGATCTACGTGATCGCGGTGTCGATACAACAGGGTCATCCAACCATCTGGATTCTGCTGGCCATACTGATGACACCGGTATTGATACATCTGAACAAGGTTATCCGCAGTGCCCGGGAAGAGCTCGAAAAGAAGCTGCGGGCGGGATAAACTTGTCAGGTAATTGCGCCCCAAATAATCTGAGGTGAAACCATGACCAAAGAGCAAAAACTGCATCTCGAACTCGAAGAGCGTCTGAAAGAGAATTTTCAAACCAGAGAGGTTTATCATGTACAAAAGAATCGAAAATAAAACCACCTCAATGGCTAATAATTTGCTGTTTTATGTTTCACTCGGAAGTTACCTGCTCCTGATGCTGTTTTTCCTGTTGCTTTTCGGCGGTGCTTTTACCACAGCCATTACCGAAGCCAAGTACATGTTCCGGGAGTCCGCAGACAACCGTGCGGTATGTTGCGAGGGAACTCACTGACCCAGGGGAAACATATTCGGCATGCGTGGTGCCGGCCGGACTCTCGGTTCAAAAACTCCGTCGCTCAGGAATCGTTGAATATCCTGTTGCATGAGTGTGTACTGCGATATCGCGGCGGCCTCTGTCACGATGCCAAGGATGGTATCGATCTGGCCGGAGATTCTGGCCAGTTCCCACTTTGCCGCCGCACGGGCTTCCGCAACCGTCTGGTTGTCACCGGCAGCCTGCATCAGGTTTTCGATGTACATTCTCTGCACAACACGTCGTACGGCCGGCCGGGATTCCTGTCTCATCCATCGGTCGAGAGCTCTCTGATTGGCTGGACCGAACACCTCGGCGGTTACGATCCCGAGAACTTCTTCCATAGTGGGCAGGTCCGGATCGCGATCAGCAAAAGCGATCAGGCGGGCTGTTCGACGGGGTTCCAGCAGTTCTGTGAAAATCCGGTTCGACAGGGAGCGTACGAATTCCAGTTGATCGGCCGCCGGAGTAGCCGGGCTGGAGAAAGAGCGGTCGGTTGTCGCAAAGCCCCAGGGCTCGGGAGCCATCATTTCCAGTATGCGTTCGGGTACAACGAGTTCCTCGGTATGCAATGCCTTGAGCAGGGCGTGGAGCGCTTCGCGTTGCCGGGCACCATCGATCAGTTGTGTGGGCTGCTGTCCATCACCCCGGAGAGCATAGCGGAACTCCATGCCGCCGATATGTTTGGTTACCGATGTGAGCAGGAAACGGTGCAGGACATAAATGGGTACGAAGCGTTCCCGCAGCAAAGACATGGGGTCGCCCTCAGCAATAGCCCTTTCGTCGAAATGGTCGATCAGGAATCGTCGGACTTCCATGATCTCCTCAAGTTCACGGATGGGATCGGCTGCGAGGGCCCACGCTTGTACCTGGGGGTGGGATCCGAAAGGACGTGTATGGGGGGCGCTGATGTGATAGATACCTTTTGCCAGCCCCTCCTGGATAATGGCTTCGAGCTTTTCATCTTCGTTTTCGGGATCGAACTGGCTGTAGCCCCACCGTATGGAGAGGGTATCAAAGACACCGGGTCCGGGAAAATAGGCCTCACTCAGGTCCAGTTTACCGTCTCGGAGCCGGATATGGGGTCCGGGATAATCCATGACCGAGGCACGACCCATGCTTTCGGCCGCGAAGTTATGAGCCAGTCCGAGGGTATGACCCAGCTCGTGCGCCGCATGCTGACGCCGTCGTGACATAACGAATTCTTCGGCATCAATGGCCGGGTCCAGTGTGGCCATCCATTCCAGGGCTCCTTCAGGATCCATCACATCGAGCATGTCCATCTCCCCGGAGAGGAGCCCGGGGATCATGCCGGCAAACAGATTGTAGTTGATCAGCGATCGATGTGACTCCATACGGACGGCGGCCTTGATGATTTCACCGGTCCTGGGATCACGAAGGGTCGGACCAATGGAGGCACCTGCTTCGGAGCGGTGTACCCACAAAACGACGTGGTAACGGGCGTCCATCGGGTCCATATCTTCGGGCATATCCCTGAGTTCAAAAGCGTTCTTGAATCCTGCCGCCTCAAAGAGGTCATTGAACCATTCCATCCCTTCACGGAAGGCGGTACGGTAAGGTTCGGGAACACCCTGATCAAGATAATAGACAATGGGTTCCACCGGTTCCGAGATCCCGGCTTCCGGATTCTTTTTTTGCAGCCGGTGCCTGACCGCATAGCGTGTGATCAGGTCCTCGTCAAACCCCTTTGAGAAATCATAAAAAGTATGCTCCAGATAGCCGGCGCGCGGGTCGTATTTTCTGGGCCGGTACTGATCGTCGGGCAGTTGGACCAGCGAGTGGTGCTGACGCATGGTAACTGAGCGTCCGTCGGGGGCATGTCGCCGGATGGCCCATGATGGATTGTCAGAAGCAAGCGTAACAGCGGCCTCAATTTCGGTATTGATGGGGAAGGATTTGGTGTGGGGTAGATGGATATAGCTTCGTGAGGCATCGGGTCTGAATGTTCCCAGGTTGCGTGCCTGGAAGAGGCGTCGGACATTGAAGGCGTCCTGAAGGAAGAAGGAGGTCACGTCCATCACATATCGCCCGTCCTGTTGTCCGGCGATATCAAAAGACGCCACAACAGAATAGGGGAAGGATTCTTCCACTGAGCGCCGTAAAGCCGTTTTTTCGGAGTCTGTGGAGACAAAATCCGAATTGGCCAGGATGAAGTGTATCCGGGGGCCAACCCGTTTGAAATAGGCAATGTGTTCCTGTCCGATCTGTCCGCGATCCAGCCGGGGTCCGTTCATTCCGCCACCGGTGGCCATGCTGATGAGATATAGAAACTCCTCTTCCAGGCGGCCTTGTGGTACCTCCAGATAGAGCCGTCCCCTGTTTTCATCCCAGTATAGCGGGAAAAAACCGTCCATTTTATTCATGGACGCCGTGAGACGGTCGATTTCGCCGGACTCCGATGCGTTTCCGATTTCGGATGCTTCAGCAGAGACAGTTCCGAAGGCAAGGAAGAGCACAAAGAAAGACAGGCAGAAGAAATGGATCAGACGGTTGGTTGACATGGCTGGAATTCAATAATGTTGTGATGGTTTCAAGAATCAGTTTCAGGGCTACTTTCAGAGTCATACGTTTTCCCAGAAGAAATTTACGTGACATGCTGCGGTGGTTCCGCCGCTGATGGTGTGACGGCTGACCAGAATGCCGTCCTGTCCATTCACATCGGCTTTTACGGTTACATCATCACCCTCACGGAGCTCTTTGCGGTAATCCACAAGGATCCGTTTTACTTTCTTTCCGGCTGTGAAATCGACCGGGAGTGAATCAAGTGCCCACTCGGCATAGCGGATATTGTTGACATGCTGATTGGTATCGATGTCGCCGGGTCGGATGGTGATATGAGTCAGATAGTGGTCGTTTTCGGGTGGTTTCGGTGCCTGTATGGGCAGGGGCGTTTTCTGATCTGGTGCAAGCCCATAGGCCCGGATTAAAGTTTCGGATACGGGAATGGGCCTTTTCCTCTTCATATCGATGAGGATCCAGAGGCTGTTGGCGGTTGCAA
Organism: Balneolales bacterium; assembly: GCA_007135895.1. Lineage (GTDB taxonomy): Bacteria > Bacteroidota > Rhodothermia > Balneolales > Natronogracilivirgulaceae > SLHZ01. Next base: position 5,066 of record SLHZ01000297.1, read on the forward strand.
GCAGATTCTCTTGCTCGTCGGTGACGCGAAAATGGCGGAAGCCGGATATGCTCCGAAAGGAAACCGGTTGTGTCAGTACATGGATCAGTTCATTGAATTCGGGGAGTTTGAATATTTCAATGTCCCATTTGGCCAGAACCCATGCAACCTGTTGTTCTGCATAGAAATCAAGTCCTACACCGCACTCCTCGCTGTGCCGGATGGCCATGTCTTCCAGAAACTGCATAAGTGCGGTGATACGAAGATTCCGGTTCTGGTCAACGAGAAAATAGGGGATGTCGTAGGTTCGGGTGTAAGCCATCATGCAAAAAAGTTGCGATTGCGAAAAAAAACAGGTATGGAAAAGATGTGGTGATATGCCTTGTCATGCCGCACACCAATGATAGACAGTTCGTATGAAATAGTTTTTTAAATGTTGTAAATCAAGTTTTTTTTCTTTCGCAGCGCAACGCTCTGCAAGGAGCAGTTCCAGATTCTGAAAACGCGCTGTTTGCACTCCGCCGGCCTGTAGTCCGAAGGTGACAAGACTGAGCCAGACACCGGTTCTACCACTCGAGGATAAGACCGATAGTGGGCAGGACGGTGCCGGATATATTTTCCAGCAGATAGGTATCGTAGTAGCTGCGGCCGGCCTGGGGGATGAATGTGGCCGGTTCGGCGGTTGCGGGATCGAGTCGTAATGGCCACCCGTTTTCATCCCGGCGAACATTCAGGAAGGGCTGCAGTTCGGCTTTGAAAGCATAGACATTCTGGATGTCGAGATAGGTCGTGATGTTGAAGCGGTCAAAGAAAAAGCGTTTGTCGACACGAATGTCGAGCTGGTGAAAGGTCTTAAGCCGTTTTTCATTGAGCCGGCTGTAGTCGGGCAGGCCGAGACTGTTGACTTCCCAGACCTCGGTGCGTGAAGATCGCTCCACATCATAGGGGGTATAGGGTGTGCCGCCGAGAAGCTGCCATCGGAACCCGACATCCCAGTTTCCACGAAACTGTTTTCCCGCAGTGAGGGAGATCAGATGGCGGCTGTCCCAGGCCGATGGCAGATACCGTCCTTCGGCATTCTGGAACTCGCTCCAGAACAGTGTATAAGCCAGTATTCCATAGTAGTTTCGATAGAGTTTCTGCTGAGCAAGAAATTCAACGCCATAGGTTCTTCCGCGCGAGCTGGATTCGACGGGTTCATTGCCTATGACACCGAAGTCACTGCCCAGATTGGCCAATGATATGCGGTCACGCAGAAGGAAAGGATAATTCCGGTACTGCTTCAGGAATCCTTCTACCGAAAGGATCAGGCTTTCACGGGCCAGGTATTCAAAACCGGCGACATAATGATGGGCTCGAATCCAGGTGACATTGTTGTCGCGATTGACGAGGCGGCCGTCTCCGTCACGATATCCCAGGACCGTGTAGGGGGGGAGCTGATAGAAAATCCCGGTATTGGCATTGAAACTGAGGTTGCTGGTGAGATACCATGCCAGGGAGAGTCGTGGTGAAAACTGATTCAGCAGATTGCGGGTATTCGCTGAAAAACTGGTGGCATCCATGCGAAAACCGGCAGAAAGATCCAGTCTTCGGCCAAAATAGCTGGAGCTGGCCTGGGTGAAGAGGCCCCATTTATGGAGTCTTAGTTCGGAATCGAAGTCGATCGTGAGCAGTTCTCCTGTGCCGGGCAGTGAAATTCGGTTAAAGGTTTCATTGGTATAGATCGCGTATTCGTAATTTCCGCCGTAAATGATGCGTGTGTCACCAAGACGATGTTCATTTTCCAGGCGCAGCTTGTTTTCGGTCTCAACGGAGGTGTAGTCCAGAATCAGATTATCCGGACTGCTGTCGTCATTGTCTTCGTATTTGAAGGCCCGGTTGTACAGTTTGTTCCGGCTGACGACGACGGTGGTGATGCGGCGGTCGCCGAAATAGCGATAGCGGATGCCCCGGGTATAGTTCCATTGTTCGTTGACCGGCAGGTATCCGAGAATGTAACGTTGCTGTTCGGTGTTATTTGCACTGGTGTTGAGTGTGAAGTCATCGATGGCACCCAGACCGATCACTGTGATATCCTGGTTGGCGGCAGGCCGGTAGCGAAAACGGAATTGGATATCGGTGTAGATGGGCAGGAAGGGGAGCTCCAGCAGTTCAAAAAGGAACTGGAGATAGGAACGGCGATAGGAGAAAATGAAATCAGCGTCATTGCCGATCGGTCCTTCGGCGGTCAGGCCGACATCACTGGCCCCAACCGTTGCGGTGAATCCGTAGTTGTCGGATCCGCTTCGCTGGCGAAGCTCCATGATCGAGCTCAGGGCATTGCCACGGTTGGCCGGGAATGCACCGGTATAGAAGTCCACTTCGCGGATGAAGTCCACATTGATCAGGCCCACGGGTCCGCCTGTAGCGCCCTGAGTGGAAAAATGGTTGATGGTCGGAACTTCCACTCCGTCAAGATAGAATCTGTTTTCACCGGGAGCGCCACCACGGACAATGAGATCATTTCGGAAGCCGCCGACTCCGGTGGATACACCGGGCAGAGACTGGACGACCTGGGAGATGTCCCGGTTGCCTCCGGGTGCACGATCAATTTCGGAGCTGCTGATAGTACGTTTGGAGATGGGGCTTTCCTGGGTGCGGTTGAAAAATGAGGGGCGAATCACGATCTCACCCAGTGAAGTGGTTTCGGGCTCGAGGAGGATGTCAATCCGGACATCCCGGTTCCGGCTGATTTGTACTTCGAAGATGGTCTGTGTCCGGTAGCCTACGAAACTGAAGCGGAGATTGTAGCGGCCGGGTGGAATATTCCGGAGTTCGAAATACCCGTCGTTGTCTGCCGTGGTGCCGAAATTGACATCCATCACCAGTACCGATGCGAATTCAAGGGGCGAGCCGTCGCTGGCATCCCGGATGGTTCCCCGCAGGACACCCCTGCCTCCGGTTGAGGTTGTGTCGACCGATGCGGTTTCCACCGCAGCATCAGGAACACCTGGCGCCGAGCCGGTCGTGCCGGATGTACTTGCCGTGCCGGTTGTTCCTGTTATGCCGGTCGTGGCAGTCGAAACAATTGCTCCGGTCATGCCGGATGTACCAGTCGAGCTGGTTGTGCGAACTGTGCCGGACAAGTCAGCTGTTCCGGTCGCGACAGATGCCGGGCTGGCAACGCTGAAAGCAGGCAGGGCAACCAGAAGTAAACCGTAAAATGAGATGATGAGACCGAATCGTGCCAATGTTGATAGAAATCGCATGTTTCATGGGGATGTTTTAATCAATCATTTAAAGGGACTTTTGGATAGAAATCGTTCCATAATTCGTATGAGAATTTGTTAAATTAACCGGAAGTACTGAAGAAACCGGTTCGTACCGGGGGTTACTCTGGAACAGACCCAGGTTAATACCGAATGCAGAAGAGAAAGATCATCCGGGTGATATTTGTGGCGGCGGCATTGTTGCTGGGCAGTCTTGTCCTGGCTGATTCGGTTGGTTTGTTTGACAGCAAGCCTTACCGGGTCGTACCTCATGGCAATCACAACCACTATGTGCCTCACGACCGGGATCCTGATATCCCGCTGAGTGATTTTCCGACGAGGCCGCCCCGCAAGGGCGAACGGATTACCCCATACGGTCAGATTGTGCCTGATACGCTTGAGAAGCCCTGAGCGGTTTTGCTTCGATTGGCCTCCTGTTCTTTGCCCTTAACTGACACTGTAGTCGGTACCCCGGACTACGGCTTTTTCAATACCCCGGCTTTTTTCTTTTTTTATACTTTGGCTTCTTATGATCCATGGAGCTTGTCTGGGTAACTGTTGTTTTCTTACTTCTGACTTTTTCACTCACTTGACTTTACCACTTTATACTGGGATACCATGAATACGACCTCGATCAAGTTACGATTACTTGGCTACATTTTTGCTTTTTTGGGGGCTGCCGGTTACATGCTGACGGGAGCTGCCAGTCTGACTGCCATGATTCCGATTCTATTCGGTCTGGTTTTTATTCTTTTGGGCCGGCTGGCGAAGAGCGAATCCTGGAGGATGAGCGCCGCTCATACAGCAGTCATTCTGGCCTTTGTGGGAGCTGTCGGGACTTTTTCAGGTATCCCGGACTTTTTGTCGTGGCTGATGGGCAATCAGGAGGTCAATGGCATGGCTGCAGCCGTACGTTCCATTATGGCCCTTCTCTGTATCGGTTTCGTGGCTACAAGCCTGAAATCATTTCTGGATGCCCGAAGCAGCCGCGAAGTCTGAGCAGAGATCAGCCTGGTTCAGGGCTGCGCCTGTTGCCGGGCTCTGGCCTGTGCATGAGGACAGGGTCTGAGCCGTTCCCAGAAGAGCCGGTTGAAGGTATCGGGATAGTCGGTAATGAGTCCGTCAACCCCCATTTCGACGAGTGATTTCATATCGGTCCTGTTGTTGACGGTCCAGGGTATGACCTGCATGCCCAGCTCGTGGGCGCGCTCAATATGGGCGGGTGTAAGCAGTCCGTAGTTTGGAGAGTAGATCTCCGGTTTGAGCCCGAAATAGTCCAGATGATCGTCCACACTGCCTTCCTGCAACGTGAGCAGCGCGATCGGAAGACCGGGCTCTATTTCGCGGATGGCATGCAGGGCCCTTGGGTCGAATGACTGGACGCTCACTCTGGTCAGGAGCGGGTCGGGCAGCTGTTTTTCCAGCTCACTGAGCTCCCGGTAGAGGAGCTGTGCGAATTTTTTTGGTTCCGGGGTGAGGGTGTTATCCCACTCCGGCCGGCTTTTTACTTCGATATTGTACTTGAAGGCGACCAGTCCTTTGCTGCGTGCATGCTGTTCCACTGCCAGAATGACATCACGCAGCAGGGGTTTTGGAGCGGGATGGGTCTCCTGCCGGCTGTGACCGGGATGCTGCAATGAGCCACAGTCGAATTTGGCGACTTCTTCGTAGGTCATTTCATAGATCCGGAAGGATCGTTCCCGGTTTCCGGGGATGGGAGTGCCGTCGGGTTGGAGGCAGATGTCGGACCGGAACCATGGTTCGTGCGAGACGACGAGTTGCAGGTCCCGGCTCACGGCCAGGTCGAGTTCCATGGTGTTGACGTTCAGGTCTGCCGCTATCAGGAATCCGGGGATGGTATTTTCGGGCATCAGGCCCATGGCGCCACGATGTCCCTGCAGGTCAAAATCGTGCGGGAGTTCGTAATGGTCCGGCCGGCAGCCTGTAATCACGGCTGCCAGCGGCAGAAAAGTGAGCAGCATGATGGTGACCGGGTTGTTTTTCATCGAAAGACTTCAATTTTTTGAATGATCACATGGTCGGCCGGCTGGTCCCGGTGTTGCGTGCTCACCGGGACATTGGCGATGGCATCGACTACATCCATGCCGTCTGTAACTTGTCCGAACGCGGTATATTCACCGTCGAGATGGGTGCTGCGGCCGTGCATGATGAAAAATTGGGATCCGGCCCCGGCGCTTTTATCCGATACACGCGCCATGGACAAGATGCCCGGTTCGTGCGGTGTGGGGTTGAATTCATGGGGTATGGCTACGAGCGGACCGCCCTGTCCATACGAAAGGCGGTCGTCCCCCTTCGTATTGGGGTCACCTCCCTGGATCATGAAGCCGGGTATGACGCGGTGGAATTTGGTTCCATCGTAGAAACCGCTTTCGGCCCGTGTGATGAAGTTGAAGGTGTGTATGGGTGCCCTTGAAGGGAAGAATTCAACTTCAATAGTACCATGAGTGGTGATGATACGGGCTTTGACATGGCGCATCTGGTCGATCAGAAAAGCCATCTGGTCATCTTTTTCGTTCAAGTCGTTGATTTCCTGTTGGAGTTGTCGGTTCTGGCTGCGCAGGTCGGCATTGACCCGCTGCAGCCTTTCGAGTTCTTCGCTGTTTCCGCAAGAGAGCAGCAACATGCCGGCAAAAAAAGCCATGAACCCGGATTTCAGAAAAGATGGTTTATGCATGGCCGGAAGGAACAGGTTTGGTGTTGTGGTATTACGGGTAGGTGTAGGTAGCCTGGAACCCGAGTGGTATGCCGATAAACCAGTAGATCAGCAGGAAGATCGTCCACGTTATCAGGAAGATGAAGAAGTAGGGCAGCATCATGGAGACCAGGGTTCCGATACCGGTTTTTTTGACGTATCGCTGGCAGAAGACCACAACCAGCGGAAAATAGGGCAGAAGAGGTGTTATGATATTGGATACGGAGTCGCCAACCCGGTAGGCCGCCTGGGTCAGGTCGGGCGATATCCCGATGCCCATGAGCATGGGGACGAAGATGGGACTGATCAGGGCCCATTTTGCCGATGCGGATCCCACGAGCAGGTTGACCACAGCGGTCAGCAGTACAATACCCACGATGGTCAGTGCGCCGGGCAGGGCGAGGCTTTGAAGGAAATTGGCTCCCTTGAGCGCAATGAGCGTCCCGATGTTGGACTTGCCGAAGGCATCGATGAACAGAGCACAGAAGAAAGCCATGACGATGTAGTAGGACATGCTGTTCATCGCCTTGCTCATGCTGTTGATCATATCCTTGCTGTCTTTGAAGGTGCCGGACAGGTAACCGTAGATCACGCCCGGTATGATGAAAAACAGGAAAATCAGCGGCACAATGGCCATCATGATAGGGGCGTTAAAAGCGGTGATCTCACCAGTGGGTGCTCTCATCGGTGAATTGGAGGGGATCGTCCAGACGAGAAGTGCCACAAGTCCGGCAAGCATGACCAGGGTGGCTATCCAGAATGCGCGGACTTCTTTCTTGTCCAGATGCTCCATGACCGGAAGGTCTTCTTCGTCTGCGTCGACTTCGATTTTTAAGAGTCTGGGCTCCACGATGCGGTCCGTAATCCACCATCCTACAAAAATGATCAGGAAGCTGGATATGCTTTTGAAGAAGAAATTGTTAAGCGGGTTGAGGAGTATGTCGGGGTCATAGATCTGGGCGGCCGACTGGGTGAAGCCCATGATGAGCGGATCAATACCAGAGGGAATGAAGCTTGCGCTGAATCCGCCGGAAACGCCGGCAAATGCCGCGGCAATGCCGGCCAGCGGGTGCCGCCCGGCGGCATAGAAAATGACACCACCAAGTGGAATAACCAGTACGTAACCGGCATCAGCGGCCGTATGGCTGAGGATACCTACCATGATAAGCATGGGGGTGAGCATCGACTTGGGTGTGAAGCCCAGTATGTATTTGATGGCGGTATTGATGTATCCGGAGTGCTCAGCGGCACCAACGCCCAGCATGGCCAGCAGCACAATGCCCAGGGGGGCGAAAGTGATGAATGTGTTCGTCATGTTGGCCAGGAAGGAGGCCATCTGATCACCCGAAAGCATGTTGATGACCCGCAGGGTTTCTCCTGTCCGGGGATCGACTTCAGCAAATTGAAATGGGGAAAGCAGTGCAGAGAGGATCCAGATGAAGACCAGCAGGATCAGAAATAGGATGGCGGGGTCGGGGAGTTTGTTGCCGGCGCGCTCGATGATATCGAGGAATCGGCCGAGCATGCCCTTGGTTTCTTGTTCACTCATGGTGTTTGGTTATGGATGTCGATAATGCCGGGGTCTGAAAAATCCTGAATTGCATCACCAGGAATATCCCGGGGGAAAAACCGTATTGCTGAACCGGAGCAATCCGGAGGCCGGTATTCAGGCACATCCGGCTATTTACCTTTGATCGATAAGAGATAGAGAAATCCTGACTTTGATGCAAGAGGAAAATTGCGCGGAAAAGGTGACCGGCTGATTTATGCTGCTCTCAGTGCAGACGATAGATGTCGGGAACTTCACTGTGTGAGGCTATACTGCAGGACAAATCCTCGAGCTGTCCGTTATGGAAGTTGTACATGAGGCCGTGTACCGCGATGCTTTGGCCCCGGGCCCAGGCTTTTTGGAGTATGCTTGAGCGGGCGGTGTTATAGACCTGTCGGCGGACATTAAACTTGCTGAGCAGATCTGCCTTTTCATCATCAGCCAATCCGTCAAACTCGTCACGATGCTCCTCGTAAATCTGCTTGATGGAACGAATCCAGTTGTCGATAAGGCCATGGTCGGCCGTTTCAAGGGAGGCTTTGACTCCTCCGCAGGCGTAGTGCCCGCAGATGATGATATTTTTCACTTGCAGGACCTCGACCGAGTATTGCAGAACGGATAATATGTTCAGATCGGCCTGATGGACCATATTGGCAATATTGCGGTGGATAAACAGTTCTCCGGGATTGGCATCCACGATTTTTTCTGCCGGAACCCGGCTGTCGGAGCATCCGATCCAGAGGTAAGCCGGTTTTTGGGGGCCGGAGTATTTTTTAAAGTATTCGGGTTCTTGTGCGACTGTTTTGCTGATCCACTTTCTGTTTTTGCCGAGAAGTTTTTGAATATCGGAATTCATGATGATATATGTTTGGTAGTGGTCGTTTGGTCAGGTATTTCGTTCAGGAAGTGAAAATCCGACCGGAGTCATAGCCGATGGTTTTCTCCGGCTGCAATTACTCCAGAGCATCCTGGCCGGATTTCGAACCAACCGGTAAAACAATGGAAACGGTAGTACCCTCGTCCGGTTTGCTATTAATGCGAAGGGTGCCGCTGTTGGCTTCTGCCAGTTGCTTGCAGATAATCAGCCCCAGGCCGGTTCCTTTTTCCTGATGGGTTCCGGGCCGGGTGGCAGTGGTGTCTATTTGAAAGAGTGACTGCCGGATCTCTTCGGACATACCGATCCCGGTGTCGGTGATACTGAGAATTACTTCCTTGTCCCGTTCTTCGGCAGTGATCCGGATTTCGCCGTTCTCCGGTGTGAATTTCACTGCGTTGGAGACAAGGTTTCGGATGATGGTTTCAATCATTTTGCTATCCGCCCATATTTCCTCGGAACCGGTTAAACGGTTATGAACGGCAATACTCTTGCTGGTCAGGGTGGCTGAAAACAGGCTCAGTGTTTTGCGCACGAGTTCTGCGAGTATTATGCGACCCGGGCTGTAGGATTTCAGGGTTCTCTCAAGCATGTACCAGTCGAGCAGATTGCCCAGCAAGTCCACCAGGTATCGGGCTGATTCATTGATTTTTTCTGTAAACTCATGGATATCATCGCGGCTGATGGTATAGGCTTCCCGATGCAGGATTTCGGTGAGTCCCATGAGCCCCTGAAATGGACTTTTCAGGTCGTGTGATATGATGGAGACGAGCTTGTCTTTGCTGGCATTCATTTGCCGGAGATCGCGGTTTTTCCGCTGGAGCTCTTTTCTTCCGAGCTGCAGGTCTACCTGGGTCTTAACGCGAAGCAGCAGCTCGGCATGCCGGAATGGCTTGGTGATGTAGTCGGCGGCACCCAGTTCGAGGCCCTGGATGATATCTTCTGATGCTGTTTTGCCGGTGAGGAAGATGACGGGGATATCCCGGTGCTGCGGATCCTCTTTAAGCAGGCGGCAGACTTCAAATCCGTCCATATCGGGCATCATGATATCGAGCAGGATCAGGTCCGGCGGCTCCTCATTGATGAATTCCAGTGCCGGTTTCCCGCCCGATGCCATGGCAGTACGGTAGTTTCTGGAAGTGAGGATCCGATCCAGCAGAAACAGATTTTCATCAACGTCATCAACAATAAGTACCAGGGCGTTATTCATGGTTGCAGTTTCCTGCCTCTCGTCGCTCGTTATCACAATCTTCCAAGTTAACGGTTTCTTGTGAATTAATGTAAATAAAGTCTATTTTTAGCGGGTCGTTTCTGAATTTACGATTTCCATTTATTATTCTTATTCGACTTAATTCGACAGGATACGAAATGCAACAGGCAGATACTCTCTGAAAAAATGAAAAAGATTTCGGAGCATAAAGAGCTGACCATGTCGCTGGCATGCGGGTTTCTGCTGTTGGGAGCCTGGCTTTACGAGGTGCTGGGTGACCCTTCACAGCCCCGGCCTGTAGCCGTGTATCTCATGGCCTATTTTTTCGGGGGTTATGATGCATTTTTCCACATGCTCAAAAGCCTGCGGAATCGCACATTCGACATTGATTTGCTGATGCTGGTGGCCGCTGCGGGCGCTGCAGTGCTGGGTGCCTGGGCTGAAGGCGCCCTGCTTCTGTTTCTGTTCAGTCTGGGCCATGCCCTCGAGCATTATGCCATGGGTCGGGCCCGCAAGGCGATCCAGGCCCTCTCGGAGCTGGCTCCGACCATGGCTGTTGTGCGCAGGGATGGCAGGGAGTCTACCGTGGGGGTGGAAGAACTGCTGCCCGGCGATCTTGTGATCGTCCGCCCGGGTGAGCGTCTGCCCGCCGATGGATTTGTTGCCGTTGGCCGCAGCAGTGTGAATCAGGCGCCCATAACCGGTGAAAGCATTCCGGTGGACAAGGAGCCTGTGATGGCAGAAATAATCCATTCTTTTGAGGAAAAGATGTCGGTTTCGGCAGATCGTGTGGATGAATGGCTCCGGCGGCACAGCGATAGACTGGGGGCGGAGCACCGCATTTTTGCCGGGACGATCAACGGCGCCGGTGTACTGGAAGTCATGGTTACCACCCGGTCCGAGGACAGCACTCTGGCCAGAGTGGTGCGCATGGTCAACGAGGCGGAGACACAGAAGTCCCCCACACAGCGGTTTGCCGAGCGGTTCGAGCGTTACTTCGTCCCGGTGATACTGGTGTTTGTCGCTTTTCTTCACTTTGCATGGCTGGTGGTTGACGAGCCGTTTTCGGATTCGTTTTACCGGGCCATGGCCGTACTGGTGGCTGCCAGTCCCTGTGCACTGGCCATTTCCACACCCAGCGCCATCCTCAGCGGAGTGGCCCGGGCGGCCCGGCTCG
>SLHZ01000188.1 GCA_007135895.1 Balneolales bacterium
AAAGCTGATCGGGCGGGTCCGTGGGGTTTCTCCGCTTGCCGGAATACTTTACAAACCTGCCGGAGCCGTACTGGATTTGCGGGATTTTCAGGATCTTCTTGCGCTCACAAGCGATGAACCCGGCGTACCGGTGATACTGGACCGTGACTGGTTTGGCCGGAACACAACCCGCATCAACCCCGCCGCGGCTCATGATCTTCAGCGAATACTCCTTTTTTATCACATGGTTCCGGATGCCCGGCTCGCCAATCCCGCTCCTGTCGATGCAAAAGACCGGAGTCCCGACACGTCAATACTCCTGTTGTTTGTTCTCTGGCTCTTTTTTGCCTTCTATTACCATGTAAATCCCCTGTATCGCAAATCGGTCATACGCTTCTACCTGAACTACGATTTTTTTGTCAATGACATACTGATGAAACGGCTGAGGCTGACCAGTGAGATCCTTGTGGCCTATCTACTGACCGCGCTGGGCTCGGGAATTCTGGCATTCGCCATTGTCCAAAACTACCTGAATCCGGTCAGCCGGGCCTTGCTGGCCCACTATCTGCCCCTGTTCCATCCGTCCTGGGACCATCCCCTTTCTTTTTTTCTCTGGTTCACGGCTCTTGTCCTGATCATTAACGCCATACAGATCCTGTGGATTCATGCAGCGAACCGAAAACACGCTCAGGTATTTCAAACAGCGACATTTATTCTCTGGTCACAGCATCTGAATCTTCTGCTGGTGACCGTGGGGGTTGTTCTCTTGCGCACCTACCCCTCAGCAGCGATTGCCTCCATGCTTGTTCTCATACACTGGCTCAACGTATTCGCCAGTTTCCACATCACGGCCTTCAATATGCGCCGGGTGGTTCGTACCTCATTGTGGTATATCTCCGGGACATACACCCTTTATATCCTGCTGGTTACCGGGGTTGTTTTCTGGCTTCTTTATGTGCGGGGTATGCTGGAAATTTGGCGGCTCACCATTTCTCTCTGAGTTCAGAAGTCCTTACCTGAGTTCAGAAATCCTTACCTGGGTTCATAAGTCCTTACCTGAGCTTAGAAGTCCTTGCGAAGCCGGGCGACCGGTATGTTGAGTTGCTCGCGGTACTTGCTGATGGTGCGCCGCGCAACGGGATAACCCTTTTCCTTGAGGGCTTCGGCCAGTGCCTGGTCACTGAGAGGATTGGATTTGTCTTCGGCAGAGATCATCTCCGTCAGTAGATTCTTTATTTCGCGGTTTGAAATGGATTCTCCGCTATCGGTTTCCAGACCCTCGGTAAAGAAGTATTTCAATTCAAAGACGCCAAAGGGCGTCTGGACGTACTTCCCGTTAACCACTCGGGACACGGTTGAGATATCCATACGGATTCGTTCGGCCACATCTTTGAGTATCATGGGTCGAATGCCTTTTCCGGACCGGAAGAAATCATCCTGAAGAGCTACGATTGTCTGCATCACGGCCATGAGCGTATGGCGTCTTTGCCGGATGCTGTCGATAAACCAGCGGGCGGCTTCCATCTTGTCCCGGATGAATTGCCGGGTTTCACGCGCCTGCTTGTTCTGATCTTCATCATCCGTTTTTTTCGGGCTCATGGCATCCCACATCTCCTTGTAATGCTTCGAGATTCGCAGGGTGGGCACATTCCTCTGGTTCAGCCGGATCACGAAGGAACCCGTTTCTTCCTCTGACGGTCCGGCCGTCTCCTGATCTTCGTAATACACTTCGAAATCGGGTATGATAAACTGGTCGGGATTCAGATACTCATCCGATTCACCGGGCTTGGGATCGAGCAGCATGATGATCTGATTCGCCTCGCGCAGCTGCTTTTCGGTCAGATTGAGTTTTTTTCGAATCTTTTCATAGTGTTTCTTTTCAAACGGGGTCCAGGCGTCGCGTACAATATCCATCGCGATTTTCTTTATCGGATGTTTCGACTCCATGAGTTCGAGCTGGACCAGCAGACACTCCTGCAGGCTCCGGGCTCCCACACCCGGCGGATCCAGGCGCTGGACTTTCCGGAGGACTGCTTCTGCTTCGGCATTGGTGACCATAACCCCTTCATTAAAGGCCACCGAGTCGATAATGGAATCCATGTCCCGGCGCAAATAACCGTCGGGTTCGATCGATCCGACAATTTCCACAGCGATTTTTTTCTGACGGTCATCCAGATCCAGCAGTTCCACCTGTCTTTCCAGTTTTTCAATAAAACTGGTTTTATAGGGCTTGGGCAGGTTTCGCCAATCCTCCTGTTCACCGCTGTAATACGGGGCAAACTCACCTCCGTCATCATGAAAATAGCTATCCCAGTCAATTTCCGTATTCTGGTCGACTGCCTCGGTCACATCATCGGTGCTATCACCCTCTTTTCCGGACACGGAGTCGTCTGCAAGCTCATTTGCCCCTTCCGGTTCCGAAGCTTCATCAGCCGCGCTCATCAGCTCCTCATCGATCTCCAGTACGGGGTTGGTTTCCAGTTCCAGCTTGACCCGCTGTTCGAGCATCAGCGTAGGGAGTTGGAGCAGCTTGATATACTGAATCTGCTGCGGCGAAAGTCGCTGCTGCAACGACTGCGTCTGCCGTATGGATTGAGACTGCCTGATCATGCCATCACTCCTGCTTTTTCCCTGATCTGCCCGCAAGCCCGGAGGAACTCATTGTACCAGGCTTCGCCATAGGCCCTGATAAATGCTTCTTTCAGAAAGTCGGACAGGAAGACTCCTTCTCTTTCGCCGCGTTCAGCTCCGGCTCCGCACAATGAAGGGATGTACTCGAGATTGAGATAGTGAAGATCTCCCACTTTCACCACACGGATCGGGAACAGGTGACAGCTCAGGGGTTTGATCCAGTCAAACCGGTTCTGCTGCCAGGCTTTCTGGATGCGGCATTCGGCCACTTCATTTTCATCGTAGGTCACGAAAACACATTCGGCCTTGTCGGTGCACTGCAGTTCCGGGCTGCGGCAGGCCTGCGAAATGAGTCCGCCGGCCCGGACCACCTCGCGTGCCCGCGGACGAAGCTCCGTCAACAAAACACGCCAGGCCTTGTTGAGTACCGGTATTTCATTCTGTTCGACCGGCGGGCCTGCGTTCCCCACGACACAGCATGCCCCTTTGCAGCGATTCAGATCGCAGGCAAACTGAAAAGTCGCTATGTCATCGGAGAGAATGGTGTGCTGAACCTGAAACATAAACCGTGATTAACAAATGCCGGTACAAAACCCTGTCACTTCAGGAAGTCGTATTATTTATTTTAACCCATATACATCCGGAAACCCGAACATATCATGAAATCGAAAAATATCTGGAAACTGTCTGTAACCAGACTCCCAAAATACACAAAATTAGGGATCTGCTCATCATTATCTCAGGGTAAAATTTTTCCCCGGCAATTGACTTACGACACCCTGCAGTTCCAGAACAAGCAGCGATGCCATCAGGGTGGAGACGGCCAGTTTCAGTTCAATGCGTATATCGTCAACATGACGCGGACCGCCCCTGAGGGTCCGGCATATGGCCCTCTGCAGGGGGCTCAGTTTTGGCATGGAGCGGCGCTGTTGTACAGAAGTGCCCCCCTGTTTTGCTTCCCTTGCATCCTGCGGGTCACTGCGAATGCAGGCACATCGCGCACCCGGATTCACGAACGGCAATTCTTCAAGGATATCTTCGGTCGTTGTGATGATTTTGCCATATCCTTGCTGAATAAACATATTGCAGCCTTGTCCGTACCGGTTGGATAGGTCATGTGGAACGATAAATATTTCACGCCCCTGTTCCAGACCGAAATCAATGGTAATCCGGCTGCCCCCTTTCAGTCCGGTTTCGGTGACCAGTACCCCGAGTGAGATGCCGCTTATGATGCGGTTTCGCTCCGGAAAGTGATAGGTTTCCGGTTTCGCATCGGGCAGATATTCACTGACCAGGGCTCCGCCGCTCTCCAGGATATGGCCGGCCAGCCGGGTATTCGATGCCGGATAGATCGCCTCGACACCGGAGCCGAGGACGGCCACCGTGACGGCGCCTTCCTCCAGTGCGGCCTTGTGGGCGCAGGCATCCACCCCGGTTGCCATACCACTGGCAATGCCAATATCCGCTTTACGGACCAGTCCCCGGGTAAGTCTTTTTGTGACATCGAGTCCGGGCCTTGTTGGGCGCCGTGTACCGACAACAGCCAGAAAAGGCCGGCGAAGGGCTTTTGCCTCGCCCCGGATAAAAATCAAAGGCGGCGGACTCCCGATATGCCGCAGCCGGTCGGGATAGCAGCAATCACCCGGAACAGCCAGGACAATGCCGCTCTTCGCCCACTTCTCCGTCAGCCGGTCCACCAGATCCCAGCTCTTGAAATGGCTGATTCGTGCGGCGGTTTCTTCATTCAGCCCCAGTTCAC
>SLHZ01000235.1 GCA_007135895.1 Balneolales bacterium
GATATCCTGAGCCATGACCCGTCCGGATCCGGGTTCATAGAACTCGAAGGAGGCCGGTCGCTCCCACTCCTCGCCCCGGTAGAAGTAGTTGGCGAAAGGACTGCCCCAGGGCGGACGAAAAAAGCCCTGTTCGTAGCGTTTCCCCGGTATGTATATGCCGGTTTCATGGTCGAAGAGATGAAGCGAGTCCGTGACGAGAGACACGACCGGCAGGGGATAAGATACCAGCGGCAGGAGATAAGTTACCGTCGAATGGGGATTAGATACCGTCGAATGGGGGTAACCGTGCTCACCGCCTTCGGAAAATCCGATGAAATAGGTGTGTGTCGCGACAGGTGAGGGCATGGCGTTGTCGCGAAAAGCGCGGATTCTGACCACGGTCGCCAGCGCCGGTGTGACCCGGGGCGGTATCCATTGGAATCCGGTGTTCGGAACATCCTGCGGGTTGGTCGGTATCAGTGAGATCAGAGGTTCCCCGGATTGGCGCGTCGATATCAGGAGGCTGTCGGGCCACAAGGCATCCTCTTCGCCGGGCTCGGAACCGTCAAGCGTGTACCGAAGGGTGGTTCCGGGTGGCGATGTGGCATGCAGATAAAAGGCCTCATCGTAAAAACCTCCTTGCCGGGACAGTTCCGGTGGTGGCAGGTAGTTGTCGTACGACGGATTGAGATTGGGCGCGCCGGGCGTGGGCTGACGGAAATAGTACCAATGTTGCGCTCCGTCCGGATACCGGCCGTAGGAATAGTCCGTTGGAACTGTCACGGACGAGACGGAATCAATGGTGGCCCCGGTCTGCCAGTTGGTCAGTATCAGCGGCTCGCCATCCCGTGCAATGCGAAAGCTGGTATGCAGTTCGGAGGTCGGATCGCGACGATCCTTGCCGGAGGCCATGATCAGAAGATACCCTTTAGGGGCAATATGTGTTCCGCCGGGGATGGTCCAGCGAAAGGGCCGGGCCGGATCATCCGAAAGCCCGGTATTGCCCAGATCGATGGTGTCCGCGCTGGTGTTGTAGAGCTCGATCCAGTCGGGATAATCGCCGTCTTCATCGGCCAGTGTGGTGCTGTTGGATGACTGGAACTCGTTGATCACGATCGGAACGGAATCGGAGGCAGTGCCGGCTGATCCGGTTGCCTCCGCAATTTCGGAGGTGGCGGTATTTACGGTTGAACCGGAAGCATCGAAGGCTGGTCCGACGGGCCCGGTGGCATCAGGTAAAACGGAGGCCAGGGCAGTTACGGTGGTTCCAATGATTATGGCTGTTCCAGCGATTACGGTTTTTACGGCGATTATGGCTGTTCCAGCGATTACGGTTCTTACGGCGATTATGGCTGCTCCAGCGATTACGGTTTTTGCAGCGGCTAAAAAAAGAGCCAGGAATGGAAAAAAGATGCGACAAGGTATGCCCGTCTTTTTGCGACGAGTTGCCCGTGACGGGATCTGCCCGATAGGATGCCTGGTACCCAAGGGGATCGAAACCGATAGGATGGATCGTGCCATGGCGTAATTATCGTGCCATAGCGTGTTTATTGTGCCATAGCGCATATCGTACGATAGGGTATTTAACGTGCCATAGCTTGTTTATAGGGTATTTTACGTATAGCTTGTTTAACGAACCAAAACCATTTTGATGGTCATGTCCGGTGAGAGCAACCCCGAACCGGTCCGGGCGGTCACCCGGGCGAGATAGACCCCGGTGGCCCAGCCGGTGGCATCCAGATGGACGGTATGGTGACCCGCCGCCTGGCCGGCGTTACGGATTTCGGTCACCCGCCTTCCGTCCACCCGGTAGACCGTAACGGTGACATCCGCAGCTTCGGGTAGTTGATAGGCCAGCACCGTTTGATCGTTGAACGGGTTGGGGTAGTTCTGGCGGACCCGGAAGGAAGTGGGCTGATCGCTCTCGTTCCCGGCGTGAACATGCTGCTCCACAAACTCGGCTATGAGGTGTTTGTGACGGGTGAGTACAACTTCCAGCGTATCGTTGAGAGATCGTACCAGTGTGTCTCCGTCGACCGCCTCCAGCCAGCGACGAAACCGGTACCCTTCTTCCGGTTCTGCCGTAATGATATAGGGCCTGTTGCGGAAATAGGTGCCGGTCCATGGCCAGGGATCGGCATCCACGCCGGGTGTTGAAGGGTGGATGGCTATGGTGTTGAAGCGTATGCACCCGCGGTCCGGGTGCCGGTTGTCGAGTGTTATGTCCATCCGCCCGCGACCGGCAAAATCCATGAGGTGGTCCCACTGGAAGCTGTGCCGTTGCTCCACGAACCGCCGCATGACCTGGACCTCCTCTTCCCATTCGTCGTAGGTGATGAAGGGGCGCCAGTAGAAATCCCAGTTGTCCGGCTCGGTCTTGTTCCAGCGGATGATGTGTTCTTCGATTTCGGGTGCGTAGATAGCCTGCATGGAATCGAGAATCGCCACCATGCGTTCGGGTCGCCAGGTGGTGTTGAGCATATCGGCAAACCGGTTGATAAAGTCCTGCTTGTATGATTCGTTCCGCATGAGCCTGTGGTAGAAGAACGCCGCCCAGGATCGCTGTGTGCCGGGATAACTGTCGAGATGGGCGAACATGTTCTGTATATAGGACTTGCGGTCATAGTGCTTGGGTCTGTTCCAGTCGCTGGGACGATAGGGTGCCCATCCGCCCGGCCCGGGTTGCCAGCCAAAGGAGAAGTCCATGTCGAACATCATCCAGCGCCAGCGTCCGTCCTGTTCGGGGATGGCGGCATCGGGATTGTAAGCGGTCCGGTTACGGAAGTAGTCCACGTTGTTATGCGGCCAGTCGGTATTGCGGGCGTAGATCTGGGCGATATAGTAGTCCATGAAGTTGTCAGTGTCCATCATGGTCTGAATATGCCGGAAATGCTCCTCGATGCGCGGATCGTTTTGTGCGATATAGCTTCTGAGCGCGTCGTAGTGCTGCCGTTCCCCGTCCTTGAGGGAGGCATTGCCGGTCATCAGGTCCACCCGGTCTCGATCCACTCCGTAATGCGTCTCGATGTAATGGACATCATACCGCTCCCGGATATTGTAAATCCCCCAGTATTCCCCGTTGAGGAAGACGATTACCGCCCTCGTCGCCATGGTGGGGAAGCGCATGTGTTTGACCGATTCCTGGATATAGGCATCGCGGAAAAGGGTCATGACCACATCCTGTCCGGAGTTGCGCAGGATGAGCCGGTTGAAATCGTCCAGCTCCATCTCCGGGAAGAAACGGTACCGGAAGCGGCTGGTTCCGTAATCACTGCGCGAATAGAGCCGGAAACTTTTTTGGGGGAAAGCGCGGGAAGCGCCGCCATGGAGACGCAGGCCGATATCCTGGGCGATAACCGGCCGGCCGTCGGTTTCGTACATCTCCATATGGACCGGCCGCTCCCAGTCGTCGCCGCGCCGGTTGTAATTGGCCGCGGCCATCAAATTGTGACTGCGTCCGTGATCATCCCACACCTTGCCGAGCATGTAGATACCGCGCTCATACCCGAAAAGACTGTCACGATGAGTGCTGAGCGTGATGACCGGAAGTTGGTAACGCTGGTGACCTTCCGGAGTGACAAAGAAGGTCCGGGTATAGACACGGCTGCTCTGACCCCGGGAAAAGGCGCGGGCCCTGACCACCGTCCCCTTGAATACCTTGTCGGCAGGAAGTGTTGCGTTGGCGTAATTATGGGAAATATCCAGGATCGTGGACAGGTCGTTGGGTTCGCCGGAGCGGTCTTCAATGGCAATCGGCTCTGTGTATAGCGGCGATTCAGGTCCCGGCTCGGACCCGTCAAGGGTGTAGCGAATCTCCACGCCGGATTCATTCCCGTCCAGAGTGAGCTCAAGATCAAAAGGGCCGGTGTGAAAACCGCCCGGTTCCGAGAAAAGGATGGGGGGCAGCAGCTGCGAAGGATCCCCCTCGGTATTGGACCGCCCAGGGGTGGGCTCACTGAAGAAAACCCATTTGCTGCCGCCATCAGGGGATCGGCCGTAGGAGACATCCGACGGGATTTCGATGGGAGGCACTTCGTCCAGACGCTCGCCGGTTCTGTAATGGGTTAGAAGCAGAGGCTCACCGGCCTGGGCAATGCTGAAATTCGTATGAAGCGGGTTTTCCGGATCACGGCGGTCCTTGCCCGAGGCCCAAATAAGCAGGAACCCGCCGGGCTCAATGGTGGTACCCTGCTGGAAGGTCCACTTGAAGGGTCTTGACAAATTGTCCGAAAGCCCGTGATGACTCAGATCCACCAGCGAGTCGCTGGTATTGAACAACTCGATCCAGTCCTCGTACTCACCATCTTCATCGGCAAGGGTGCTGCTGTTGGAGGACTGGAACTCGTTAATGACTACCTGGGCGTACACATGGGTGCCCGGGAGTCC
>SLHZ01000218.1 GCA_007135895.1 Balneolales bacterium
AATCACTTGAAAAAGAAACATCACCAACCGGTCGGCCGTCAAATGCCAGTCGATCCACATCGATCGTGCCTGAAAAGTAGGGGTCTGCTGCCAGATTCTTTGTGACAAAAGAAGCGTTCAGAGAACCCTGGAAATCCACTCTGCCATTGATTATTTGAGAGATACGCTGGAGGTTTACATTTTCGAAGCGATACTTCACAGAGTCATGCTCCTGTGCGCTGAAGACACCGTTGACATCGATTCTGTCGCTGCCGCTGAGCAGGGTGAAATGGTTCAGATGGAGTCTTTTTTCGTGGTCATAGCGAATTTGAGGATTCGTTTCCATCGTCCACATATAGCGTTCACTTCCGAAAACCAGTTCTTCTATTTCACCCTGAATGTGGAGGGAGTCCATACTTCCGGTGTATTGGGTGGAAAAAGTGACATCAGTACCCATCTTTCCAATTTCGACTCTGCCATGGAGATGATTGTCACGAAAGCTGTTACTCAGTCTGACATCATCCATTCTGACTTCATCGTACTGAAAGAAATCGGCCAGTATCTCAAGATCCACGAGTGCTTTGTCACGAAAGAGCTGGCCGTAGCGCAGATCGGAAGTCAGCCGGATCCGTGCATTTTCAAGACTGACCCCGTTGAAGGATAGATGACGGTCATTCCAACGGGCATGCAGGCTGAGTCTTTCCGGATCAGCGTCCATATCAACAGCAATGCGGGCGTCAGTTTCCAGAAGCTTGATTTCCGGGAAATAGGCCTTGATGAGACCGGTATTTTTCATTTCCAGAACCAGTTCGGTATTGAGCGGAACCACGGCATCGTCAAGTGAAGATCTCTGATGATCCTCCCTGTCAAAAAGAAACTCATGGTTCCAGCGGTCTGCAAAGTAGTTGTTCCAGTGGTTGTAGAGAGGCAGCAGCGACGGAATGTGGATCTCACCTTCCATGATCAGATCAAGCATGGTACTGGTGAATCTGAGAGACCGTTGCTCGCTCGCGGGGTGGTTGAGATCGAGATAAAACTGGTGGGAGCCCAGCGTCTCGCCGTTGACTGTTGATGGGAGCACATCGACGATGGCTCTTCCATACCACTCTTCGATTGTTCGACCGTGCCAGTTCAGGTCAAAATTCATGTTCCAGACAGTCTCAGGAAGATTCAGCGGACCGGATACCTTGTCGAGGTTCAGGTTCCTGGCCCCTCCCCTGAAAACAAAATGAGGACTTGTGCCTGTAAATCTGACCGTTCCGGTACCTTCAAGATGCTGGTCATCATGCCGGTAGGCGAATGAGTGGTCCATCAGATCGTGATGATACCGGGTCTCAATTTTTAATTCGGGTATCATCCATTCCGCAATGTAGCTGTCCCAAAAAGCTGCTTCCATAGTGATGGTGCGGTTTTCCGAAAGAAGATCGCTGCCATCAAGTTTGATCCATGCATTAAGAAGTCCGGGGTAGGATATTGCCGGAAAGAGGTCCGCCAGCTTCAACTGATCGACCGCCAAAGTTACCTCCACGTTTGCTGCTGCGGTCCAGTCGATGGATCCGGATGAGAACAGGCTGCCATGGGGAAGGTGCGTATCGATTGAAAAAAGCAGTGAGTCGCGGGTTCCCGAAACGTGTCCGTCATACTCGAAATTTGGCCATTTATCCGAAGAAATTGCAATATCTGCACGTTTGGTGAGCTTATGGGGCAGCTGACCCGGATACAGGTGACGGATATCCAGATCATAGGACAGGTGGGCGGCCTGAAAGAGATTGTTGATGGTTCCTTCCAGCAACAGACGGGTGTCTCCGCTATTCAGTTCAAAATGTGACAGTTTCACCTCATCGGCCAGACCCCTGGCAGTCATCTCGAGATGCAGGTCATCCAGTTCATGCGGATACTTGTCGGTAAACAGGGATACATCGGATGGTTGGATAAGCAGCTGCTGGATCTGCAGGGAAAAAGGAGTATTGTGCAGCTGGGCAGCCAATGAAGCGGACAGGAGATCGATTCCGGAAAAATCCATACTCCACTCGATATGGGACTGGCCGAACTGCATTTTCATGGCATTCATTTCCAGATAGCGGCTGTCATTGTAAATCTGCCCGGAAAGGATCATCTCACGGGACTGATAATCAGGGAGCCGTGCCGTGAGATAAAAGACATCGATATATCTCTGGGTGGGTGATATTTCCAGGAAAAACTCGGTGTTGATGTTTTCAATTTGCAGAAGAGAATCCTGAGCGAGCCACTGATTCAGATCTTCGTCATGCAGGGACAAAGAACCGTTGCGTATGCGGACAAGCGGGGCATAAACCTCGAATCTCTGTATAAATTCGGATACTTCGGACACATCCGGTATCTCCTGCAAGTCCTCCGTATCCTCTTCTTCCCGGATACGGGTCAGAGCCCGGACAAGATCGTACTGTCCATCCTGGTCCTTGCGAAGCCTGAACTCCGGATTGGTCAGTGTGATATCATGCAGGGACAGATTATTGCGGAACAGTGCCAGAATATCGATACTCAGATTCAGTGACTCCAGCCTGGCGGTATGTTTGTCTTCATGACTCAGGGTTACATCGCTTAATGTGACCCGGAAAGGGAGCAGCCCTTCGATCTTTCCTATTTCCAGTGTACCGGTATGATTATGGTTATACCACTCCACGGTGGTTTTCGTCAGATAGTCTCTGGCGATTTGGGTCTGAAGCAGCAGGAAAAGGGCCAGGCCGAACACACCGATCGAGATGAGCAGGGTGACGAAGCTGCTCCAAAAAACTTTCCATACGATATAGACAAAACGGTAAAGCACTGTAATAATATAGGTTATGTCCGCAAAGATTTACGCCGTCAGGATATCCGCGGGGTCATCAGCCAAGGACTCCGAAGGTATACAACCATGCCTCTTTCAACAGATCGGCAGAATGAACGCGCTGCTGAACCGGTTTTCCTGCTTTTTCAAGAAGAACAAGCTGGAAGGCATCGTCCCGGTTTTTTTTATCGTGTCTCATAAGGTTAACGAGTTCATCAGCCTTTTCAGCATAGGGTTTCATGGAGAGTTTGTATATCTCTTTTAATGAAACCAGGGGTCTGTCCGATACATCCCCTCCCATTTTTCTGGAAACGAAGATTGCTGCGATCATTCCGGTATAAACAGCTTCACCGTGGGTGATATTGCGATATCCGTCGAGAGTTTCCAGGGCATGCGCAAAAGAGTGCCCGAAGTTGAGAATGGCTCTTTCTCCTGCTTCCCGGGCATCAGCACGCACGATTTCGGCCTTGATATTCACAGAAGTCTCTACCACTTTTTCCAGGAATGGCCGGGTCCGGGAACGGGGATCTGCCAGAGAAGCGGCAATGGATAGCAGGACCGGATTCCGGATATAGCCGTACTTGAGTACTTCACTGATACCGCAGAGCCATTCGCGTTCCGGCAGCGTATCTAGCATCGTGATATCAAAAAGAACAGCCCGGGGTTGATAGAATGCCCCGATGGTATTTTTCCCAAAACGGTGATTAATCCCGGTCTTGCCACCAATGGCACTGTCGACCATGGCCAGAAGTGTTGTGGGTACATGAATTAGCGGCAGGCCCCGCATTAGCGTAGCAGCGGTAAAACCGGCAAGATCACCGGTTACGCCGCCGCCGATGGCTACCATCGGGGTATTCCTTCGGAGGGTTCCCGAGAAGGCAAACTCGACAAGGTCGAGCCACATACTGCTGTTTTTAGAGGATTCCCCTGCCGGCACAACGAACCATCTGTTTTTTTCCGGCGAAAAGAGATGGTGCAAGCGCTCGCCATGATGTTTGCATACGTTTTCATCGGCCACGATGAGGCAGGTGGACGAACCTTCATTACCGGGATGATCTTCTTTCAGATGCTGATAGTCCAGAAACTCCTTCCACATCTCTTCAAGTGACGATGAGATGAGGAAACGACTTTCGAACTGTTCATGGGTTATCAGGGAGGGGATGTATCGCATAGTGAGACAGTTTCATCAGGACGTGTTGAGCGGTCTTTTCTTTTGACCAGTCGGGCTGTACGCGGACGGCCAGATCTGCTTTGGCATAGCGATCGCTGCGTTGATCAAACAGTTCACGGATTCTGTTGCGCAACGACAAGTCGTCGGGCAGCATTCCGTTTTGATCGTGCAGCATCGGCCGGTCATGATAATTCTTTTTCAGGCGTTTGAACAGGGTTTCAAACGGAACGTCAAGATAAACGAGTATTCCGTTCTGTTTAACAAGTGTAACGATGTTGTCATTGTGCAGGGTACCTCCTCCCAGGGCGATTACCACGTTATTTTTTTTCAGCAATACGGCCAGATGTTCCTTTTCCCGGTCCCGGAATGCTTTTTCCCCTTTTTGGGCAAATATTTCCTTGATACCG
>SLHZ01000130.1 GCA_007135895.1 Balneolales bacterium
CGGGCATAGTCCATGATGGAGGGTGTGGTCCCATACTTTCGGGTGAACGTCGGACTCCGGAGGCTGTCGGTGGGCACGGTAGCACTGGCTTTCATATTATGGGGGAGTCCGAGCGTATGACCCACTTCGTGGGCGACGACCATTCTCACCAGGCGTCCCATCAGGGAGTCGGGCATGGGGAGCTGACGCATCCGTTCATCGACGGCGCCTGTCTGCACGAAATGCCAGTTCCGCAGCAGGTTTTTCACGTTATGGAACATCCCGATGGATGAAGTGATAATCTCACCGCTTCGGGGGTCATGGACATGCGGACCGAAGGCATTCATCACGGTAGACGGCATCCATCGTACCAATGAATAGCGGGCATCCTCCATGCTGAAATCGGGATCATTGACGGGGGCTTTTTTTCCGATAATGGCATTTTTGAAACCGGCTTGTTCAAAAGCGGGTTGCCAGTCATTGATTCCCTGAATCACATAATCGACCAGGTATTCGGGTGTTCCGGGATCCACGTAGAAGACGATCGGTTTTACCGGTTCGGAGAGTACCGAATCGGGATACTGCTTCTCGAGCCGCCACCGGGTGATATACCGGCGTGTCGCGGCACGGTGTTCGGTCCGGCTGTAGTCCACCTGGCGGACTGAGAACCAGCCAACGCGCTCATCATGGAGGCGCGGTTGCATGGGCTCTTCGGGCAACCTCAGGAAACTGTGGTTCAGCATCAGCGAGATGGTCCGAAGCGATCCTCCTGCCGGAACATTATCGGCCTGCATGGTCAGCACACTCGTCACTTCCACGTTATCGGGGAAGGAGCGGGCCCGTTCGATGTAGCTTCGGTCGGAATCCACGCGACGGCCCCGATAGCGTTCCCGGGGAGAAAACTCGGGCAGATCCGTGGTAAAAAGATCGGTCACTTCAATAAGTGAAGAGGTGCTGTCGGGTCCAATTGCTTTGATTTCAAAAGTGGCGAGTATAGGCTCAAATGTAGCGTTTTTCACGGCCTGGTAGATGGAAGCGCTGGTATCGGCGACGGATTGGTACATCACACTGCGTAGCAGGATCCTCTCCCCTCTTTTCTGCCATCGAAGGACATAGTTATTTACCCTGAGTCCACCGTAACCGGTTCCGGCCTGGGCTTTGACAATACGAGAAACCATGAGGATTTCACGACCCAGTTCCTTATCAGGTATTTCAAAATAGAGCTTTTCATCCACCCGGTGTGTCCAGAATAGGCCCTTTTCGGTGACAGCGTCCTCTCCCAGTATCTTGAAATATTCTGAAACGGGTTCGGGTTCACCCACTTCAATAATCCCAATTGGAAGATCCGTTTTAACCGTATCGGCATCATGCTCCGGATCGACGGGCCGATCTGGTTTTGTATCGGGATCTATCGAAACAGCAGGTTTGTCATGGTTTTCCGGGTCGGAAACTGCTTCGGTGGGGGTGCATGCGGTCAGTGTAATGCCGATTGCCAGGAGAATGGCCAGGACAGAGATAGGGCTTGGGCTTGGGCTTGAGCCAGAGTTAGAACCAGAGCTAGGGCCAAGGCGTGAGCCGAGGCGAGAACTTGGGTCAGAGCCAGCGTTAGAGTCAGGGCTCGAGCCAGAGTCAGGACTAGAGCTTGGGCTTGGGCCAGGACCAGGGCCAGGCAAACAGGAAGATTTCAAATTATTCAAAGTCGATATTGAGTTTGTAGCGGGCGATCCGGTTGTTTCCGGTATCGGCCACATAGACTACTCTTCTGAAGTAGGCCACGCCGCCGGGTTCGTTAAACTGACGGGGACCGGAACCGCGGCCGCCAAATGAGACATTGATGGCTTTGCGTTCCAGAGAGCCGGCCGGGGGCACCACCCCTTCCTGGCCATTGGACTGGAATAGATAGAGGCTGTCCCTGGCGGCGTCCGTAACAAAGATATGTCCGCGAGCATCGGCGGAATAGGCGATTCCGGAGGGGTTGATAAAGCGGCCTTCCTCATAGAGAAAACGGTCGGCCCGCGAGGTATCCTGGGCCAGCATTACCGAACGGGGTCGGTAGGCCAGTCCATCGGGTGTCATTTCGGCATCCACCCACAGGACGCGGAAAGGTATGTCACGGGAGGTATCGGCCTGTGTGATGATGAAGCCCTGGTTATCTGTCATGTTTTCCCTCTGGGGCGGACCAACGAAGGTGGAAAGGTCGCCGATGCCAATGCCGCTGATCAGTGACGGGCTATTGGGATTCAGCGCTCGAATTTGCGTTATATTGCGCATTTTTCCTGTCGGCAACCCCTGGGCATCGCGTACCGGAGCAAACAGAAGAACCGTGTTATCGGGTGCAGCCGGCTGCCCGGTGATATTACGCGGTCCGCGCCGGGCGGCATAGAGGGTATTGTCGGCCAGGATGCCCAGGCCTGTGATTTCAATGTTATCGGCATTGTCACTTCGGGCCGGATCAAGCCGTGAACGCTGTGATGGAATGGTAGTTCGGCTTCCGTCATCAAAAGGCATGATAAGGGTATCGAGGACCACGTTGCTGCCGCTGCCTGGGTTTTGGAACTTGAAAATAGCCGGCAGGTTCCATGTCAGCGTTGGATCCACAGCCTCGACAATGGTGTCAATTCGTGCTGAGACATAGACATTGAGCAGGCGGTCCTGCACGGCGGTGACGGCTCCCTGTAGGGGGATGGTCCGGAACGGACGTCCGGCCCGATCCAGGATATGCAGACCGGCCGCATCGGTCACATAGACCAGCTCATCGAATCCGACCATGACATCCGTCGGGCGGTCGAACTGATCCCAGAAGGGAAGCAGGGCGGCATAGCCCACTTCGTCCAGGATGGTTCTCGGGTCCTGTCTTCCTTCCACGAAGATTTCATCGGTCACAGGATCTCCTTTTGTGCCGAAAATCTGGTCACAACCGCTTAGCGGAGCGAATAACATGGTCAATAGCAGAAGGGGATATAATTGCTTGTTTTTATTCATACCAAAACTTCATTACAAATTGAATTTCAGTGAGATTCGATGCAGCGAACCGAGTTTTTCCCGTGTGGCAAAGCCATAGTCCATTTCCAGCGAGTAGCGCTGCAGAGGCAGTTGGAATCCCACGCCAAAATTGGGCAGATAAATTTCATCGACTCCGAACTCATATCCTGCCCTGGCATAGAACTGATGGAGAAAAGAGAGTTCGGTACCCAAACTGAATCGCTCGGCGTTGTCGTTGGGGTTAATTACTTGTCCGGTAAGCAGGACCTGTATAATATCGGACTCATAGAGGTCGTAAGCGGCCCCGAGATTGAAGGTTGTGGGTGGTGAGATCGACTCGAATTTGTCATAGGTAATATATTCCTGATCGTCGGTTCCGGAGCCGGACTCATGCGGGCCGGCAATTCTCCGGGTTTCACCGGAAGGGCTGGCATCGAGTCCGAAGTTATTCACCCCTACGGCAAAACGGAGGCCGGTCTCCCCTACCCGGTAGAAAAAACCGATATCAAGCACAGCCGTCTGTGACTGAATCTCCTCTATGCGTTCATCCAGGTATCGCAGGCTCACCCCATAACTGAAAAGCGAGGTAAGCTGCTGCGCAACGGAGAGTCCTGCTGCCATGTGGATGGTTCGGAAGGTACGGCCTGTTCCCGTCGGATGAAATTCGGTGGTTTCTTCCATCTCTCCAGAGTCCAGGTAAATCAGTGATGCGCCGATGGCAAAATTGCGGATACGGTGGACATAGGCGCCATAATTATGTGACAAATCAACAAAATAGGCGGTATGTCCCATAAAAAACTGGGATTGATCCATTTGAGCCGCCAAAGCGGGATTCCAGAACAGGGATGATGCATCGCGGGCATCGGCTATATTGGAATAGGCCATGCCGGCGGAGCGGGCATCGACGCCAATTTTCAGGAACTGGAAGCCGGAGGTTCCGGAGCGTGACGATCCGAAGCTGGGAAAGATAGACTGACCCAGTGTCTCTGTTGCAGGTACCAGCAGGACAAGAAGGATCAACAGTAATAAACGGTTCTTCATGAGCATGGGAATACGTGGCATGAGAGACAGCCTTAGAAATTTATGGCGAAGCCGAAAATGATTTGGCGTTGTTGCAGGAAGTTGGCCGGATTGCGATAAGAGGGTGTGTTATTGTCGCGCGGATCCAGGTAGCGCTCGTCACGGACATTGTCCGGCACGTCGTAGCGACGGTCATCGCGCAACTGTTCCAGCTCTTCCTGAGAGTCGGGGTAATGGGTTTTGTAAGCTTTACCCGTCACGGGGTTGATGATTGCCGGGTTTTTTGCATTCAGCAGGTTGGTGATTTCCAGAAATGCAATCAGCCGGGAGTCGCCGATATGGAACCAACGCTGGAAATTCAGATCA
>SLHZ01000010.1 GCA_007135895.1 Balneolales bacterium
ATGACCGTTGATCTGACACACAGGAGCATGATTAAAAACGTCATGGACACTCCATCTGACCGCTTGAATCCAAAAAATATAAACAGATGAAACAAGCTGAAATAAAACTTGCAGAAACTACCATAAACTCAAAAAAAGTCTATTCAGGCTCACTTATCCATGCTTTTAAAGACAAAGTAAGGTTGCCCGATGGGCGCCAGTCCGTAAGGGAATGGATTGACCACCCTGGCGCATCTGCTGTTTTGCCGGTTTTTGGGAATGGAGAAGTACAGTTGATCCGGCAATTTCGTTACCCGTTAAAACAGACCTTTCTTGAGGTGCCGGCCGGAAAGATTGATGAAGGAGAAGAGCCATTGGTGACGGCGAAAAGAGAGCTTGAGGAAGAGTCGGGAATTCGGGCGAAAAGTTGGGCTCCGCTGGGCAAGTTCCATCCCTGCATCGGCTATACCAATGAAGTCATCTACTTATACGTAGCGTGGGATCTTGAAGTGGCGGAGAGCAAAACAGATCAAGACGAGTTTGTTGCCCAGGTAAAGATGCCGTTTGCCAATGCGGTTGAAAAAGTGCTGAGAGGGAGCATTTCAGATGGTAAAACCATAACAACCATTTTTCGCGCGGCAAACTGGTGGAAGAAGAACAAGCCCTTTCCTGTGTCTAATTTGTAATGTAACCCCTGTCCCGGGCAACATCTCTAATTTTTTCTTTCAAAAGATTGCGCCCCCGATGCAACCTGGACCGGACGGTGCCTATGGGAACATCGAGCATGTTGGCAATTTCTTCATAGGTGAAGTCCTCTACATCACACAAAAGCAGAGGTGTCCGAAAATCTTCGGGAAGCTCGTCAAGAGCTTTTTTGAAATGGTCATCATATTCTCTTCGGTAAAACTGGTCCTGAAGATCCGTTGTTTCTGACTGCTCACTGCGAATCGTTTCATAGTAGGTGGCGATTTCATCATAATCGACCTGTTGGGGCTGTCTTGAGGCTTTGCGGTAATTGTTGATGTAAGAGTTTTTTACTATCCGGTATAACCAGGCCCGGGCATTTGTGCCTTTTTGAAAACTGTGGAAAAAGCGGAAAGCCTTGACAATACTGTCCTGCAAGAGGTCTTCTGCATCATTGGGGTCCATTGTCAACCGCAGGGCATAGTTGTAGGTTGCATCAAGATGCGGAATGATTTCCGTATTGAAATCGTCCTGCTTTTTTACTTCCTCTGATGTCAATTGTGTGGTCATATGCCCTGATTACATCGGGATAGTTACTGTGACGCTGTTCTTTTTCTTTGGGTTCACAGATGTTTTCTGATTTTTTCAAGTAAACGGTTTAGAGACCCCAGCTCCTCTTCAGAGAGATCCTTCAGGATCCCGTCCATTTCATCGTTTAAAGAATCCAGCCGCTCCAGCAGACGGCAGCCTTCCTCTGTTAGCATGATGTTGACCTTGCGACGGTCTTTATGGCAGGCCTCCCGAGTCACGAGCTCTTCCTTAATCAGCCGGTCAACAATCCGGGTGATGTCGGACCGGGCATCAAGCATCTGATCCCTGATGGTACAGTTGCATGCCGGATGGGGGTGCTGGCGGCTTAATATGCGAAGTATGTTGTACTGGGCCAGCGTTAAATTATGACGGCTCAAAATTTTTTGAAGCCGCGAAGCCATCTTGTTATAGGTGTACAGGATATTCACAACACCTTTGTGCCGGCTGTTGCGATATCGAAGTGCTCCTATTGGGGTGGCGCCCATAGCTGGTCCTGAAAAGTTACCGTTGGCTTGGAAAATAGAGAAAAAATTTTCTTGTTTCAACAAATAATGTTAAAACAAATGCCAGCCCCTCGCAGGAAGGGCTGGCCGAATTGCATACCTGTTCTAATATTTTACTGTGCAGCCATAGGGTTGTGTAGCCGCTTTTTTTACCTTTTCGCCGGCCAACAAGAGATCCAGGGCTTCACTTACATAATTACGGGCCCCCTCGACATCGTCCACGCTGGTAGAACGGATATCATCAATGGCACCCATATATACAAGCATTCCTTCCGGATCAATAATATACATATGAGGGGTTACCCGGGCGTCATAAGCGCGGCCAACCTTTCCTTCGGGATCCAGAAGAACGGCTGTGGGTTTTGCTTTTTTCTCCTTGGTCACTTTAATTGCCTGTTCTGGCTCCAGATAACCCTGCTTGCCGGGTGCAGAGGATATGATGGAAAGCCAAACCACCCCCTTGTCGCGGTACCGCTCCTGGAGCATTTGCATATTGCCGGAAGCATAATGCTTGACCACAAAGGGGCAGTCGTGATTCAGCCACTCCAGAACGACATATCTGCCTTCGAAATTTGAAAGCATGTGTTCCTTTCCATGGGCATCCGGCAGCTTGAAGTCAGGTGCTTTTTTTCCAATTTCCGGACCTTTTGGCGACTCGGCATGAGCAAAGGAAAGAATTCCAAAGCACAGAACAAGCAGTAATGTTGAGATTTGTTTCATGGTTATTCTCCTGTTATTTTGTTTAAGGATTCAGCGGAAAAGTGAGTTCTATGGCACGTGTCTCCTGATTTGAAAACCAACCCTGCGGACTGTAAAATACCCCGGATAATTGATCGGGCGGAGTGGAGAGATAGCGTGAAACAGGGGTGCGTACGAATAGCGTATCTCCCTCCCATCCGTTTGTCTGTGGAAGAGAGTGTTCGATCCGGCCCGGATCATTTGGGAAGAAGTAGACATGGTCAGCATCTGGCCGAATGGCATCTTCACTCAGGGCAAAAAGTGCAATGACAAACGCATCGTTATCAATCCTGGCCCGGGCCTGCCAGTACGGCGTCTGTTCGGGAATGGTTGCCTTTGCATGGTCAAGACGTTGCTTTCCCTCAGGAGAGTATGCTGGAAACGATCGGTCCGGTCCTATTTCAAGTGACACGACAGCAGATTCCGGAATGCAGATGTCTTTACAGACAAGCCATCTCACTTCTGCTTTCAGGAGCTCTGTTTTGTCCGGTTTTTTATCCAGTTTTTCGTGTTTTACCCGGACCGGAATAAGGAGATCAACCTCCCCGGAATAGCCGTATGTTGATATGCCCTCTTCGTCAAATATTTTGGGATAAGGCCAGTGGATGACCCCGGGCTCGAGAAGAGGATGATCATGCCAGTGTATGGTTGTGGGAAGGCCGGAATCCCCGGGGTTTCTCCAGTAAACATGCCAGCCTTCAAGAATTTCCATATGCAATCCCAGCCAGAACATTTTCTGATTGCCAAATCTCTCTGTTTCGGGCGTTAGAGATACAACGACACGATTCCCTGTTTCGTCATTCGCCTGGACCTGAACCGGCGATTGAAAAAGATGCGTGTTCAAGAGTAACAATAGAACCAGGTGCGGAGTAGCTGATATTTTCATTCACTGCCAAGTTTCTTATTGATATTACGCACGATAGCCATAACAACGTTGCATATCAAGAATGATTATGTAAAAGGTTTGCAAAGTAACAGCGAAGTACTCTATCACGGATGATTTAAACGGTGGAATCCCTTGGTGGAATGATTTAGATTTCCTGCTCAGATAATCGAATGCCCATGCCCACAAAGTATCTTTTACCACTGGCGGCAGGATGCCTGCTGTTTTTTTTCCCGCTGATTCGCTCGTTCCATGTCGACTCGGCCATGCTGGCTGGAACGGTCGGCTCATTGTACGCCGCTTATGCAGCATCCCGAACTGGTGCCAGGGATTACGAATTGATCCGGATTATCCTGCAAGTCTTTCTGGTTGGCCTGCCTCTGCTTCTCCGCGATTTGATCAGCGGTTGTTTTTCTGTTGATGGCCTGGCATATTGGCTTTTTATTCCCTCATTCAGTGTTTTTTTTGGTTTTTCCATTGGCCGTATGACTCGCTGCATGTTGCCGGGAAAGTGGCCGTTGATCGCTCCTATCATCGTTTTTGCTACAGGCATCGGTGGCTGGTTGATGACTTTTTTTCAATTCCCCCAGCTCTATTATTTCAACCATGTCTTTGGTTTCTGGCCCGGTTCGCTGTATGATGAAAATACGGTCTTCACTGGTCGCCTGCTGATTTATCGCACGATAACCCTGTCATGGGGTATCCTCTTCTGGTTGCTGCCAGCGCTGAAAGAAGGCGACAGGGTTGTGCGTCTTATGGCGGCCATGATAGTGGTGAGTCTTGCCGCAAATTACGCCATGGCTCCGGCTAACCGCTTGATAACCACGCCATCGGTATTGATGCGAGAACTCGGCGGGATGCATAAGACCGAGCAGTTCACGATTATATATTCTAAGAAACATTATTCACCAGAGGAGATTCTTTTTCTTGGAAGACTTCATGAGTTTCATTTTTCGG
>SLHZ01000224.1 GCA_007135895.1 Balneolales bacterium
AAAATGCCGGTACGAAATATTTTCAGTTCAAGAGAGGTTCCCGTACCGGTTCAAAACTTGTCCATTCCGGGTGATTTTTCTGCTGCCACCTTCTGGATGGTTGCTGCTACGATTGTGGAAGGATCCGATCTGCTGCTTCCGGCTACTGGAATCAATCCGACCCGGTGTGCTGCCATGCACATTCTGAAGCGTATGGGAGCTGATATCACCGTCTCCGGTGAAAGAACGGCTGGTGGAGAGCCGGTTGCAGACATCCGGGTACGTTCCTCTGTGCTTCGTCCGGTGAAACTGAAGCCAGAAGAGATTCCCGTTGCCATTGATGAGTTGCCGGTTCTCAGCGTTGCCATGGCTTTTGCAGACGGGATTTCGACCATTACAGGGGCTCGTGAGCTTCGTTACAAAGAGTGTGACCGGCTGGCCGCCATGGAGGCTGTGTTAAAAGGTGGCGGTGTGGAGGTTGAGGGTTTGCCGGACGGGATGGTTATTCACGGAAATCCGTCACGCCGAATTCATGCGGCCTGTCATGACAGCCGTGATGACCACAGAATAGCCATGTCTGCCGCGATACTGTCGCTCAGGGGAGAGAGTGCTTCCATCATAGAAAAAGCCAATGCCGCTTCGGTTTCGTATCCGGCTTTTTGGAAAGATCTTGACAGTCTGACAAAGTAACCACCCGAATCCTGTCATTTAGTCAGTAAAATACGGTTTTTCCGGGTTTGGTATGGTAGTTGTATGATTACAGCTCACTTATCGCCTTGAAAAAAGTGTATAAATAGAGAACGAAAATCAATAAATATAAGAAGTCAATATCATGAGTAAAATCATAGGAATAGATCTCGGAACGACCAATTCATGCGTAGCCGTAATGGAAGGCAACGAGCCGGTTATAATCCAAAACTCGGAGGGAGGCCGTACCACACCCTCGGTTGTAGCTTTCAGCAAGGATGGAGAGCGGCTGGTAGGCGCTCCTGCAAAAAGACAGGCTATTACCAATCCGGAAAAGACCATTTCTTCCATCAAGCGTTTTATGGGGCGCTTTCAAAAGGAGGTGGCATCGGAGAAAAAAACCATCTCTTATAAAATTGTCAAGGCCGACGATGGAACGGCAAGGGTGGATATTGGTGACCGCACCTATGCGCCTCAGGAAATATCGGCCATGATATTGCAAAAGATGAAACAGACGGCCGAAGAGTATCTTGGCGAAAAGGTGACTCAGGCTGTTATTACGGTTCCGGCCTATTTTAATGATGCTCAGCGAAAAGCGACTCAGGAGGCGGGGAAAATTGCCGGTCTTGAAGTCAAGCGGATCATCAATGAGCCAACGGCGGCTTCGCTGGCTTACGGTCTGGATAAAAAGGATCAAAGCATGACGATCGCTGTATATGACCTGGGTGGAGGTACTTTTGATATTTCCATTCTGGAACTGGGCGACGGAGTGTTTGAAGTGAAGTCCACCGACGGAGATACCCATCTTGGTGGTGATGACTTTGATGCCCGGATCATTGATTTCCTGGTAGCGGAGTTCAAGAAAAGTGATGGCATTGATCTGAGTAAAGATGCCATGGCACTGCAGCGCCTCCGCGATGCGGCCGAAAAAGCCAAGGTAGAGCTGTCCAGTTCCCAGAAAACCAACGTCAATCTCCCGTTCATTACAGCCGACAGTTCCGGCCCCAAGCATTTGAGCATAGACCTTACACGGTCCAAATTTGAACAGTTGGTCGAAGACCTGGTCCAGCGTACTCTCAAGCCTTGTGAAAAAGCCCTTAAGGGAGCCAAACTTAAGAAATCTGAAATTGACCAGGTCATACTGGTTGGTGGCTCCACCCGGATTCCGCGTATTCAGCAGGTTGTTAAGCAGTTCTTCGAAAAAGAGCCCAGCAAGGGAGTGAACCCCGACGAGGTTGTGGCCGTAGGTGCGGCCATCCAGGGAGGGGTCTTTTCCGGTGATGTCAAGGACGTGGTTCTGCTGGACGTCACACCATTGACACTGGGTATTGAGACACTTGGCGGTGTGATGACCAAGCTGATTGAGTCCAATGCCACCATACCTACCAGTAAGACGGAGACGTTCTCTACAGCCGCCGACAATCAGTCCAGCGTAGAGATTCATGTACTGCAGGGTGAAAGGGCAAGAGCTCAGGACAACCGGACACTTGGCCGTTTCCATCTTGATGGTATACCGCCGGCACCAAGAGGTGTTCCGCAGGTTGAGGTGACCTTTGACATTGATGCCAACGGTGTGCTCAGTGTAAGTGCCAAAGATAAAGGTACCGGCAAGCATCAGAGTATCCGTATCGAGGCAAGTTCGGGTCTATCGGAAGAGGAAATTGAAAAGATGAAAAAAGCAGCCGATGAGCATGCCGAGGAAGACAAGCGCCTGCGTGAAGAGATCGAGTTGTTCAACAAGGCCGATACGCTGATCTTTTCGACCAAGAAGCAACTAGAGGAGTACGGTGAAAAACTGTCTGAACAGAATAAAACCAATGTTCAGCAGGCACTTGAGAAGCTTGAAAACCTGCACAAAGAGCAAAAATCAGAAGGATTGGAAGAGGCTATTGAAGGGCTCAACAAAGCATGGTCGGAGGCTTCCGCCGAAATGTACCAGGCCGCCCAGCAGGGAGAACCCGCACCCGGTCAGGGTGAAGGTCCGGACCAGAGTGAAGGGGAAGAAGCATCCGGGGATACAAAGGCCAAAGAAGACAGTGATACGGTGGATGCCGAGTTTGAGGTCGTTGATGATGACGATGATGATGACAAAAAGTCGAATTAAAGACAGTCGTTATCACGGCGTCTGATACCCGTTGCTGCATATGACCCGGGCCCCCTTTGTCTTGCGAAAAAGAGGGTGCCGGGTTTTTTTATTTTGAATTAAGGCCCAAATCCGTTTTATTCCCTTGCATAAGGGTCGACGGACCGGTAATAGGGGCATCATGCGGCTTTGCTGGACAGACGGCATAACAGCAGGTTTACAGGCTGTTAGTGTCGGAGATGTATCTATTATTCCTTACATAATCACCTGTTATCATTATTAATTGACTGTGGAAAAAAAAGAAGCGACAGACTGGAATCCAGTCTCCTGGAAATCCTATCCGGTCAGGCAGATACCGGAGTATAAAGACCAGAAACTGCTCAACAAAGTTTACAGAGAATTGAAAAGCTATCCGCCGCTGGTGAACTCCTGGGAGGTCGAGGATCTGAGGAACCAACTGGCCAAGGTTTCCAGGGGGAAGGCTTTTTTGCTTCAGGGCGGTGACTGTGCGGAAGTCTTTGACAACTGCACCGCCCCGCAAACGGTGAGTTTGCTCAAGGTTCTTCTGCAGATGAGTTTCATCCTGATCCATGAATTGAATATCCCTGTCATACGTGTCGGACGCATTGCAGGTCAGTATGCAAAACCCCGTTCAAGTCCGATGGAGACGGTCGACGGCCATGAAATCCCCACCTATCGCGGCGATCTTTTTAATAGAATCGTACAGGAAGAGAAGGCCCGCGCGGCCAATCCTGAGCGATTGCTTGAGGGGTACAAACTGTCGGCTCTCACATTGAATTTTATCCGGTCTCTGACAGAAGGAAAGGGTTTTGCCAACCTGAACCATCCCGAGTATTGGGAGCTGGACTTCATGCGCCGGAACAAATACTACAAGGAATATGAGTCGATGGTACGATCCATTACGCATGCTGTACGCTTCGTGGAGACCATCACGAACAATCAGATGGATGCCATGCGGCAAGTACGCATTCATACATCGCATGAGGCGCTGAATCTCTATTATGATTCGGCCCAGACCCAGCAGGTCCCGCACAACAAAGGCTGGTACAATCTGAGCACACACATGCCATGGCTTGGCAACCGGACCCGAGAACTTGACGGAGCGCATGTCGAGTACTTCCGGGGTATCCGAAATCCGATAGGAATCAAGGTGGGCCCGCCTTTTGAAAATGAGGACATCGTCCGGCTGGTTGAAACACTCAATCCCGACAACACCGAGGGAAAGGTCACGCTCATCACCCGAATGGGGAAAGACAAGGTACTGGATCTGCTACCTGGTCTGGTGCGATCCATCGAACGTGCCGGTCAGAAAGTAATCTGGAGCTGTGATCCCATGCACGGGAACACTTATGCCACCGAGGATAAACTCAAAACGCGGAATTTTGATGATATTCTGACCGAGATCAAGCAGACTTTTGAGATTCACCGGCAGGAAGGCACCTTCCTGGGAGGAGTCCATCTTGAGCTAACGGGTGATAACGTGACCGAATGTGTGGGTGGCGCCAATGGGCTGCGAGCCGATGGTCTCAAGCGGAACTACAAGACATTCTGCGATCCGCGCC
>SLHZ01000161.1 GCA_007135895.1 Balneolales bacterium
ATTGGTTGCTGAAGTGAAGGTGCCTCCAGCATAAACCCGGCCCTCACGATCTACCGCAATGGCCCGGACGGTTCCGTTGACACCACGGCCGATGGGATGCCAGTTCCTGCCATCCCACATGGCGAGATGATTCACCGTCAGTTCCCCGGCATGGGTGAAACTGCCTCCGGCGTAGATCCGGTCATCATGGACCGTAATGGTTTCCACCCAGCCCGAAACGCCCTTTCCGAGCTCCTGCCAGGATGCACCGTCCCACCGGGCGATATAGCGGATACGGCCGGGTCCGGCATGGAGGAAGCTTCCACCTGCGTAGATACCGTGTTCCGTGGCTCCTATTGCCCGGACATCGGCACCCATCCCCATTTGAGGAGCCTCTGCCGGCGGATACCAGTCAAAGCCGTCCCACCGGGCGAAACTCCCGGCCGAAACATGACCAGCAACCCCGAAATCTCCTGCTACATACAGGTTATCGCCGGAAAAAGCCATATCGTATACCGTGCCGTGAATGCCTTTTTTCATTCCATGCCAGGTACTGCCATCCCATCGGGCGATCTGGTTCGCTTCCACATCACCGATCCGGTCGAACAGATAGCCGCCAAAATAGACGAATAGATCATCGGCGGCTATGGAGTGGACCGTTGCTCCCAGCATGCCGATTCCCTGATCCATCGCATGCCACTGCTCCCCGTCAAACCGTGCGGCGTTATTGGAATGTATTCCGCCGATCATCATGAACGATCCTCCGGCATAGAGGTCAGCATCCGGTCCGAAAGCGATGGCATTGACCACGACATGGGGTCCGGGGTCCGGGGCAAGTGCGGACCATTGACCGCCATCCCAGATGGCGACAGACCGTGCGGTGATTCCACCGGCTTGTTCGAAGGTCCCGCCGGTGTATAGCGCTCCTTCCAAGGCTGCAAGAGTATTGACAGGACGGTCGGTTCCTCCCTGCAAGTCAAACCAGTCATCGTTGTGCCACCCCGCAATATGCGGCGCCTGTAGCGTGCTGCCATCAAGCCGACGCACACTGGAAAAATGTCCGGCGACGTAGACGGTATCACCCATCACCAGGATATCATTCACCGTGTTGTCGGTTCCGTTCATGAAAAAATCCGAATGGCCCAAAGCCGACCAGCGAAAACCGTCCCATTTTGCAATATTATGGGCATAGACCAGCTCTTCGGGAGTTTGCAGGGCATACGAAAAGAAACCCCCGGCATAAAGATTCCCATCCTGATCCAGATCCAGGGCGTACACCGTACCCTGGACACCCGCTCCAAGATCATGAAAGGTCTCTCCGTCCCATCGGACGATATTCAGCACCGGTCGAAAACCGCTACCATCGTTAACCAGGTTGAAACTTCCGCCAAGATAGATGTTGCCCTCATTGTCGGTCGCCATGGCATGGACTGTGCCATAAACGCCGGTAAAGCCGAAATGATCTTCCCAATCCTCCATCCCGGGCCGGAACTGTCCTTTGGATGTGTGGGATGGCAAAAGTCCGGCCGCCAGCAAAAGCAGAAAAGCGACAGATGTATTATATACAGATCTGAAGCGACCAATTTTCTGGTACAGATTCATAAATCCAACCCCCCGTTATTAGGTGACCTTCTGAAGATAAGTGCTTCCGTGATTATGTGATCTTCTGAAGATAAGTGCTTCCGTGATTATGTGATCTTCTGAAGACTAAGAGTTTCCGTGATAATGTAACCATTCGAAGGCAAGTGCTTGCGAGATTATGTGATCTTCTGAAGACTAAGAGTTTCCGTGATAATGTAACCATTCGAAGGCAAGTGCTTGCGAGATTAAATGACCTTCTGAAGATAAGTGCTTTCGTGATTAGGTAACCATTCGAAGACAAGTGCTTGCGAGATTAAATGAGATTTGGCGATTACATGGCTATTCAATATTTGTATTTCTTCTTTCCGCTATTTTTTCAATTATGATCCGCGTCACCTTTTTCACAAAACCGTATATGGCTGGACTGCCACTGTGCCTTGGACCGGCCACATTAAGTACCGCTATGCCGCAATCATCTAAAAACGAAAGGGTGGCTTCGGATGCAGTCTCAGCGTCGGCAAGATCCATATCGATGAGCTTGTAAGGTTTTCCGGCTTCGATGCAAAAAGCGGCGGTTTGTTCGGTACCGCCCCGGAGATAGCGGTCATAGAAAATAAGCGTGCCGTCGGAATCCTCCACATTCCGTCTGGTGCGATCGGTATAGCCGCCCGCTATTTCATGGAGCGGATATTTGGCATCAATCGGGCCGTCTTCGGCGAGCCGGCCCTTCGGACAACTTCCGCCAATCGGGAATCCCTTCTCGAGACCGGCATCCAGTGCCGCCCGGTCGGCGCCGGTTTGTCCGCCGCTGATTATTTTGGAGAGCATGGCAGTGATTTCAATAACGTCAGAAATCAATCTAGGGCAGGGGAAGGATTATTGCAAGTGAAGCTGATGTATTCTATCTATCATCTATATCATCAAGTGTTCTGCCATTTTGGGTTCTGTGATTATAGGCTCCGTCATCATGGGTTGATATCATCATTTCATCATGGGTACTTTGATCATGGATTCTGCCATTTTGGGTTCTGTGTTTATAGGTTCTGTCATCATGAATTCTGTGATTTTCGGAAAAATAAAGTAACTTTACAGGATCATTCGCCTCTGCATCATGACCAATAAGGAAATTTTCACTAATCAAACCATGACCAGCCGCCTCTTATTTTCCCTTTTTATATGGCTTTTTTCCGGATGGATGGTGAACCCCTATGACGCTGACGCATCCCGCAGGGAGTATGCCATCCCCGAAATATCCGTACAGGCCAGGATAGAGCCTTCCGGCATAATACACCTTGCCGAGTCCCGGACTTACCGCTTTCAGGGCAGCTTCAGCTGGGCCGATTACGGTCTTCCACGGCGCGGATTCGATGAAGTGCGCAACATAAGGGTCAGCGAAGGCGATCATTGGTTCATAAACGACGATTCCGGAGAACCCGGCACATTTACCGTCTCTACGTCGGACAACGAGCTGGTGATCCGCTGGAACTATGAGGCGCAGGACACGCAGCGCACGTTCACGTTACATTATGAACTCGCCGGTGCGTTTGCTGACGGACCCGATTGGACCGAGTTTTACTGGAACTGGCTTGCTTCCGGACGTGAGAAGGCGACCGAACGGTTTACGCTTTCACTGCAGCTGCCCGGAGTGCAAACCGAATCGATCCATGTATGGAGCCGTTTGCCCGAAGAGCGTCACACGGTGCAAGTCGACAACGGAACCGTTCATCTGCAGGCGCGGAACCTCAGTGTCCGGCAATCGGTCATAACCCGTGTGCTCTTTCCAACCGCATGGTTTGAAACCGGGGCTCTGTCCGGCGTGGCGCCGGAGCTGACCCTCGAGTCCGTATTAGAGGAAGAGGCCGCCCGGATCGATCAGCAACACAAGCGGCAGGAACGCCTGAACTGGTACCGGGAACGTGGTCCATTATTCAATCTGGGCATCATTCTGGCGAGTCTGGGCTTTTTTGTCTTGATATACCGGCGCCTCGGCAAGCGATATCGTCCCACCCAAAGCGAACTGCAGCCGTTGGGAGTGCTGCCCGGACCGCTTTCGCCGGCTCTGGCCGGGCCACTTATTTCTTCGGGAATGGTGCAGCCGGTACACATGCTGGCTTGTATTTTCGACCTGGCGCGTCGTGGATGGCTCAAAGTGCGTCAGGAAGATACCGGCAAGGAAAAAAAATGGTACCGGTCCGATACCACGGTATTCGTACTGGAAAAAGCCGCCTCGATTCCGCAAGATCCGCTGCTTCTATTCGAAAAACATTTGCTGAAACATCTGTACGAAAAGATGCAGGCAGGAAATAACCGGTTGGACAAGCTATTCAAAAAACAGTCGGATTCTTCAGAGAAGTGGTACCAGGATTGGGAAAAGTTGGTGAAGGAAGAAATAAAAGCGCAGCAATGGACAGATAAAGCCGGTACAAAGGCGATGTGGCAGCATGCGGCCGGACAGATGCCGCTGTTTTTGCTGGCACTATTCATGCTGATCCGGGGAGGTCCGCCTATGATACCGGCACTGGTCATCACCGGAATCATGCTGCTGGCCACATTATTTCTATATCGCCGGACCAAGGCCGGAGAGATCGCCTATCAGCGATGGATGGCGTACTACAAGTCCCTGCGCAAACAGGATCCCGGGGCTTTGGCCGGTGGTTCGCCGGATCAGCATTTCATCTACGCCACGGCATTTGGCATCCCGTCCAAAGGGATCTCAAGGCTGCTGGATCTTGCCGGAAAAGACGAAATACACCCGGCTTTTATATGG